>NZ_KV841591.1:0-117916 GCF_001839535.1 Streptococcus sp. HMSC36C04
CTTCTACTATGCGTTGTTGTTCGGTAAGTGGGGGTAATAACATAGGAACTTCATATTTTAAAAATTTTATTGAAGCTAAATTTTTTATCGCTGAGCCTATAGAATGCCTTTTTACTGTATTAATCAAACTCATAAACATCCATTTAAAATATTGTGAATCTATTATGTCTGGATTTAACGTAAGTTTTAATAATGCTTGATTTATAACTCCATCATAGTAATTTGAAGGTATTTGAAAGATTTCTCCGATAGTACCTGCACAAGATATCAAAATATCTCCTGCTTTTATTGAAAAATTTTTTAAACGTAGATAGTCACTCTCTTTTAACCAATAATCTCCATAATCTATAGTTTTTCTTATAGCATTGCCTTGTTCATAAACCTTATATGTATTTTCTCCTTTCGGAACAAACATTGACTTTGTTATAGAGCTACCAAAAGGACCTCTTTTTATTGAGCCATCCTCTAATGCACAGATATCTGGTAAATAAACTATAGTCCATCCTTTAGGTATATTATGTTTAAACTCTTTTATACTTCCATCGGCAAACTTCTCATAAGGTTTCTTATGCGCTTCGAATATGTAAAAAGGCGTACAAAATACGCCTTATAGAGAACGGGAATGAAATAGATTTACCATTGGTAGGATTGCAGATGGTTTATTTTTTAATTTTTAACCTCCAACCGAATATCCAAAACCTCCACTTTTTCCGCCTGTAGTTGCTCATTCCAAAATTCAATATCTTCAGGATTTTCCGTTTGGCAACCTCGACAGAAATATTCTTCCGCTCGTTCAGGATTTAAAAATCGACAAGCGTAAACAAAATGGTCGCCGTCTTCATTTATCGGGATAATTGCCTCAAACGTATCTTTCGAAAAAATATTTACAGATGTGTAATTTTGGAGTTCACCAAAGTTAGTGAGCTTGTAGATTTCAATTTGAGGCAGCTTGTTTTCTTGCTCGATATTGTTTTCGAAATTGAATTTTTCCATATTAACTCCTTTAATTTTATTTTTCAGGTCTGATGATAACTCTAAGTCGTAAAAGAGTCAAGGGGAACTTTCGAAAAAAAATAAATAGCGACCGAAATCGCTATTTAGGGGTTATAGGTATGTTTCATTTTGACTGCTACTTGACTGGGGACGGGGGTGGGACTACGAACTAAAAATTTTCGATTTTTAGTTCTGTCCCACTCCCTAGCGGATAAAATGAAAGAATAAGTTATGGAATGAGAAAAAGTTATCGTGTAAACTAAAATAGTCAGAAGCGCTGGTTGCAATTCTGACTATTGAGATAAAGTTGGAAAAATTCGGGGAGTAAGATATTTATGACGCTCAACGCATGGTGACAAATTCTTCTGATCCGGTTGGGTGAATGGCAACAGTCGCATCAAAATCTGCTTTGGTAGCTCCCATTTTAATAGCAACGGCAAAACCTTGAATCATCTCATCAACGCCGTAGCCAATAGCGTGAAGACCAATGACTTTCTCATCTGGTCCAGCTGTAATGAGTTTGAACTTAGCTTGTTGTCGGTGTTGGGTGACAGCTGAATACATGGAAGCAAAGCTAGAAGTGTAAATATGGATATTTTCTGTTCCATATTGTTGGATTGCTTGCTCTTCGGTCAAGCCAACGGTTCCAATCGCTGGATGAGAGAAGACAACAGTTGGAATATTAGAATAATCCATTTTAGCTTCAGTTTTTCCATTAAATAAGCGTTCGGCTAAGGTACGACCTGCTTTGATAGCGACAGGGGTTAATTCTTTTTCGCCTGTAACATCTCCTAGAGCATAAATCCCCGGTGTTGCTGTATTTTGAAATTCGTCAACTGCTATAAAGCCACGAGAATTTAGGGTAATACCAGCCGCCTCTAAATTCAACCCTTTGGTGTTTGCAGTTCGCCCAGTTGCCCAGATGACGTGTTGAGCGGTGTGGCTCGTTCCGTCCTCAAAGGTAATGCGAATCGCTCCGTTTTCAAGTTTTTCAAGCTTTTCTGGTATTTTGTGAGTATGTAGAGTAGGACCTGATTTCTTCATTTCTTCCACAAGACCATCAATGATATAAGAATCAAAGCTGCGGAGAGGACGATCTCGACGAACGAAAAGGTCTGTTTTTACACCCAGAGCATGAAGGAGTCCGGCTAGTTCAACTGCGATATAGCCGGCACCGAGAATGGCAACGGATTGAGGGAGTTCTTCCCATGCAAAAACATCGTCAGAGGTTTCGCCGAATTCTGCTCCAGATACTGCTGGAATATGAGGGTGAGCACCAGTTGCGATGACAATGTGCTTGGCTTGGATAAGCTCGCCGTTGACTTCAACCGTATGATGGTCTATGAATTTAGCGCGACCTTCAATCAGCTCGACGCCATTTCGATTGAAACTATTATTGTAAGAATTGCGGGCACGATCAATATAGGCTTCGCGATTTTTCCGAAGCATCTTAAAGTCAAACTGCTGATTATCCGAAGTAAAACCATAGTCTGGTCCGTAATCTTGAATGGCTTCAGCGATTTGGGCACCATACCACATGATTTTTTTAGGAACACAGCCGACGTTGACACAGGTGCCTCCTAATTTCTTTTCTTCAATAACGGCAGCTTTTGCACCGTGTTCTCCAGCACGATTCATGGTTGCAATTCCTCCGCTACCGCCCCCAATAGCAATGATGTCAAATGTTCTCATACGAGTCTCCTTTTATCTATAGTATGAAATCATTGTAACGTTTTTGGAAAATGATTGCAAAAATCTGCTACAAAAATTGATAAAAGGCTTGATTATTCAATTGTATTATTGTATTATATATTTAATACAATATGAAATAACTAGAAAGAAGGTAGATGGATGTTAAAAGAGTAAAGGATTTCTTATAGATGTTATTTTATTTTTAATCGTATGTGTTATAATATAAAAAATAGACCGTTTTCATCAGGAGGAGAAAGAGATGAAAAAATTGAAAAAGTGGCAGTTGTACAGCTTGATTGGTGTAACTGTAGTTGTCGTTTTAGGAGCGATAGGTACCATGTTATTGTTTAATGGTAATAGTACTGCTGATAAAGATAAAGAAGAAACGATTCAAGTGCAGAAAGCAAAAGAAGGGTCAGTTGCTTCATCTGCTTTGCTGTCAGGAAATGTTGCGGCTAACAATGAGCAATATGTCTACTATGACGGGACAAAGGGCGATTTGGATAATGTTCTTGTAAATGTTGGAGATCAAGTTACAGCCGGACAAGCCTTAGTTCAATACAAGAGTGTTGAAGCACAAGCTACATATGATACTGCTGTTCGTGCTTTAAACAAGATTGATCGCCAAATTTATGATTTGAAAACGTATGGAACAACTGTTGATGTGACGGGTGATGAAGCGGCAGATAATAAAACAACTGCGTCTGCACAACGTTCGGTGGATTCTCAATTAAACGATTTGCAGGACAGTCGCGCAGATGCTGTGGACAATGTCAATAAAGCACAGGCATTACTAGATGCAACGACTGTCACCAGTACAAATAATGGGACTGTAGTAGAAGTCAATCGTGATGTTTCTAAGTCTACGACAGGTACTAATCAAACACTCGTTCATATTGTCAATAACGGCAACCTTCAAGTGAAGGGCGAATTATCAGAGTATAATCTGGCAAATCTTTCAGTCGGGCAAGAAGTGACGATTACGTCCAAGGTCTATCCAGATAAGAAATGGACTGGGAAAATCAGCTATATCTCAAATTATCCAAAAGACAGTCAAAATGCAGCGGCAGCTGGTGCAGGCACTGTAAATTCAGGAGCAAAATACCCTTATACAGTAGATATTACAAGCGAAATTGGTGATTTGAAGCAAGGATTTTCCGTCAATGTTGAAGTAAAAAACAATACAAGAGGGATTTTAGTGCCGGTCAGCAGTGTTGTTTCTGAAAATAATAAAAACTATGTTTGGACATTAGAAAAAGGAACTGCAAAAAAAGTGCAAGTAACACTGGGAAATGCAGATGCTAAAAATCAAGAAATCTCATCTGGTTTGACAAAAGATAGTAAAGTTATCACCAATCCAACAGATAGCTTGAAAGACGGTCAAGAGGTGAAATCGTATGAAGAAACTCATTGATTTAAAAAATGTTAGCAAAAGTTATCGCAATGGAGATCAGGAGCTTCAAGTTTTGAAAGATGTTCATTTAGAAGTTGAAGAAGGTGAATTTGTTGCGATTATGGGGCCTTCTGGCTCAGGAAAGTCAACCTTGATGAATATCATTGGTATGTTGGATCGCCCAACGAGTGGTGAATATTACTTGGAAGGTGAAGAAGTTGCCAAGCTCAGTGAGAAAAAGCTAGCCAAAGTGCGTAATCAGCAGATTGGCTTCGTTTTCCAACAATTCTTCCTCTTGTCAAAATTAAATGCTCTTCAAAATGTAGAACTTCCTTTGATTTATGCAGGGGTTTCTCAATCCAAACGGAAAGCTTTAGCAGAGCAATATCTTAAAAAAGTTGAGTTGGAAAAGCGGATGCACCATTTGCCGTCAGAACTTTCTGGTGGTCAAAAGCAGCGGGTGGCTATTGCGCGTGCCTTGGTCAATCATCCCTCCATTATCTTAGCAGATGAGCCGACGGGAGCCTTGGATACCAAGACGGGTGAGCAAATTATGGAATTGCTGACGGAGCTAAATCGTGAAGGAAAAACCATTATCATGGTCACTCATGAGCCTGAGATTGCAGCCTTTGCAAAACGACAAATCGTTATTCGAGACGGTGTCATCTCATCAGACAGTAAGAAAGGAGAAGCATGATGCAGAATTGGAAATTTGCAATCAACTCCATTATGGGGCATAAAATGCGCTCTTTCTTAACGATGTTGGGCATTATCATTGGTGTTATGTCTGTTGTTGTTATTGTGGCTCTAGGAAGTGGTATGTCCAATGCCTTCACAGATGTTCTAGGTGGTGCCCAGCAAGATGTTTCCTTATTTTACTCACACAAGAGAAGTAAAAACGGTGACGGTGTTATGACGTATCAAGAGATGCGTGATGATGCCGAAAGTGGAAATGGTGATGAGACAGTTTCGACAGAAGAAGAGCCTCAAATCCAAGAAGTTTGGGTCAAGCAAGCGGTTAATGATATTAGCGGAATTGACAATTATTATGTTACAAATAACACAACCGCTACAGTAAATTATGGTAAGAAGAAGGCGGATAATATTCCTATAACGGGTATCAATTCCACTTACTTTACGGTAAAGAAATACCAAATCGTTGCAGGACGTACATTGAAATCAAATGATTATCAAACATTTGCAAGAGTTGTATTACTGGATACGAAACTAGCTGATATTCTTTTTGGAGGTGCAGATAAGGCGCTCAATCAGATTGTCCAGCTGGGATCTAATAATTACCGTGTAATTGGGGTTTATAAAGATCCGAATGAAACGCGAAATCGCTTAGCCAATATGAACAACGGAAATTTATTAATGGCTAACACTCAGTTAGCAGCTGAATACAATGTTGCTGAGATTATGAATGTCGTGGTACATGTTAAAAAATTAGATGATGTGCTGAAAGACGGAAGCGCAGCTGCGCGCTTGATGACAAAATTGTCTGGTGTGATAGAAGGCGAGTACCAGATGTTTGATCAAGCCAGTCAATTGGCTGCTATCCAAAGTCAGGTTGCCATTGTGCAAGTGGTTTTTGGAGCGATTGCCGGGATAGCACTTCTCGTTGGTGGTATTGGTGTTATGAATATTATGCTTGTATCAGTGACAGAACGAACCCGTGAAATCGGTCTTCGAAAAGCCCTTGGAGCAACCCGTGGCAATATCTTGATGCAATTTGTCATTGAGTCAATGGTGTTGACAGCGATTGGCGGTTTGATTGGGCTTGCTTTAGCAGCTCTTATCGTGGCATCTATCGGTCATAGTTTGGATGCATTTTTCGGAGCTCCACCTACCATTACGACTGTGTCTGCTGTCGGAAGTGTGCTTTTTTCTGCAACTATCGGAATTGTTTTCGGTATTTTGCCAGCTAATAAGGCTTCTAAATTGGATCCAATCGAATCCTTGCGTTATGAATAAAAAACTGACCGTTGCAGTATGAGAAAAAACGTGTAAAAAACTCCAACAGATACTCATTTTTCTAGTGAGTTATCTATTGGAGTTTTTATATGAAATGAATGGTTTTTAGTGTGATACACGTTTGCGAGCTGCTTTTTTACGGTTTTCTTCGATGAAAGCTGCTTTCTTTTCTTCAGGTTCAATCACTTTTTTCTTGAATGTATAAACTGCACCTGCAACAGCAGCAACAGTACCAGCTACGCCAGTTACAACACCTTTAACAAATCCTTTAGCCATGAGATTTCTCCTTTTCTGAACTTTATTTATGTTATAATATATAGTAACGAAAAATTAAATTTTTTTCAAGGGAAAAGATGAAAACCAAGATAATTGTAATTGTAGGACCAACTGCTGTCGGAAAAACAGCTCTCAGTATAGACCTCGCAAAACGTTTCAATGGTGAGATTATTAGCGGTGATAGTCAGCAAGTGTATAGAAAACTGAACATCGGAACGGCTAAAGTTACTCCAGATGAGCAGGAGGGGATTCCTCATTATTTGATAGATGTTCGGGAAGTGACCGAGTCTTATTCAGCCTTTGACTTTGTAAAAGAAGCCGAGGCTGCTGTTGAGATGATTGTAGCAAAAGGAAAACTGCCGATTATTGCAGGCGGAACGGGGCTTTACATTCAAAGTTTGCTGGAGGGCTATCATCTGGGCGGTTCAGCTTCTTATGAGGAGATTTTAGCTTATCGAGCTGAACTAGATACCTTGGCTGATGAGGAATTATTTGGCAAAATAGCAGAGCTGGGCATCAAAATTCCCCAGATTAACCGCAGGCGGGCTATGCGAGCGCTGGAAATTGCTCATTTGGGGAATGAACTTGAAAACAAACAGCCTGACTATGAAGCCCTGCTGATTTGTCTGGACGATGACCGAGAAGTTCTCTATGAGCGTATCAATCAGCGAGTGGATCTAATGTTAAAGGCTAGACTTTTAGAAGAGGCGAAGTGGCTTTATGACAACTATCCACATGTCCAAGCCAGCAAAGGAATTGGCTACAAAGAACTTTTCCCCTACTTTGCTGGGGAGTTGACCTTAGAGGAAGCTATCAATAAACTTAAACAAAATACTCGCCGCTTTGCTAAACGTCAGCTAACTTGGTTCAGAAATCGCATGAATGCTACTTTTTATCAGGTTTCAGAGCCGAATGTCAAAGAGCGGATTATGCAGGATATAGAGGAATTTTTGAATGATTGAAACAGAAAAACAGCAGGAACGAGTCATCCTCATCGGAGTAGAATTGCAGGGAATAGAAAACTTCTCTATGTCTATGGAAGAATTAGCCAGTTTAGCAAAGACTGCTGGCGCTCAGGTGGTTTCCTCTTACACTCAGAAACGAGAGAAGTATGACAGCAAGATTTTTGTTGGTGCTGGAAAATTAGAAGAAATCAAGCGTATGGTAGAAGCAGATGAGATTTCAACTGTCATTGTTAATAATCGTCTGACACCTCGCCAGAATATCAATTTGGAAGAAATTTTAGGGATCAAGGTTATTGACCGCATGCAATTGATTTTGGATATTTTTGCTATGCGGGCTAGAAGTCATGAAGGAAAACTTCAAGTTCACTTGGCTCAACTCAAATATCTCTTGCCTCGCTTGGTCGGGCAGGGGATTATGCTCAGCCGTCAGGCTGGGGGAATTGGTTCCCGCGGTCCTGGTGAAAGTCAGTTGGAACTCAATCGTCGTAGTGTTCGCAATCAGATTCATGATATTGAGCGCCAACTCAAAATTGTAGAGAAAAACCGCGCAACTGTACGGGAGAAACGTCTGGACTCTAGTGTTTTTAAAATCGGTCTGATTGGTTATACCAATGCTGGGAAGTCTACCATAATGAATGTCTTGACGAACAAGAATCAATATGAAGCGGACGAGCTTTTTGCCACTCTAGATGCGACAACAAAAAGCGTCAATTTGATAGGTAGGCTGAATGTGACACTGACAGATACAGTTGGTTTTATTCAGGATTTGCCAACGGAATTGGTATCTAGCTTCAAGTCTACTCTAGAAGAGAGTAAAAATGTGGACCTTTTGGTTCATGTGATTGACGCTAGCGACCCTAACCACGAGGAACATGAAAAAACGGTCTTGGCTATTATGAAGGACTTGGATATGTTAGACATTCCTCGCTTGACCCTCTATAATAAAGCGGACAAAGCAGAGAACTTTACTCCAACTTTAACTCCCTATGTCCTGATTTCGGCGAAAAAGGAAAATAGCAGAGCAGTCTTGCAGGAGGCCCTGCTGAATAAGATGAGAGAACTCTTTGTCCCTTTTTGGATCAAGGTTAGCCCTAGCAAGGCTTATAAGTTACATGAATTGGAAAGTCTATCAATCATTGATAAGAGAGAATATCTGGAAGAAAGTGAAACACTTTCTGGCTACATAGCAGAAAAGAATAAATGGAGACTAGAAGAATTTTATGACTGATTATATCAATTTAGCGCTTAAATATGGCGGTTTTACGAGCTTAGACCGTGTTTACCTAGAAAAGGTTTTGGACAAGTTGTCTGATTCGCAAAAAATGACTTTTATCACACCGCCACCTAGCGTTATCAATGCGTATTTTTCGGAACTCTATCAAAAAAAGAGTCCGGAAGCTGCAATGGATTATTTTTTAGAATTAAGTAAAGAATTAGCCCTTTTTAATGACCACCCTAGTTTTGATGAGGAAAAACCTTTTATCCGCCTGAATCTTTCAGGTAAGTCTTATGGTTTTTGCTTTGAAAATGAGGATGAAATTGGCTTGATTTTCTCGGAACATCCAGAGGAAATTGAGTCTAATTTGCTTTTTGAAATTGCTCAGATTTTTCCCCACTATTTGGTTTATGAAGAAGAAAATGTCATTCGGATGATGCCAGCAATTCCTGAAGAAGTAGTCCAAAATCAGCCGCTCTCTGCTCTGACAGATCTTTATAAGCTAGCAGATGGTCGCCTGAAACTGGAAGGGTACAATCAGGAAGAGCTGATTCAGTTGGCTCAAGACTATGCTGGTCAGCTTTATTATCGTTCTAAGAATCGCTCTGCGATGATTTATATTAAAGAAAAATAGAAAGAAAAATATGCAACTACAATTTTTAGGTACAGGAGCAGGTCAGCCGTCTAAGGCTCGCAATGTATCCAGTCTGGTTTTGAAATTATTGGATGAAATCAACGAAATCTGGATGTTTGATTGTGGCGAAGGAACTCAGAATCGTATTTTAGAGACGACAATTCGTCCCAGAAAGATTAGAAAGATTTTTATCACTCATTTGCATGGGGATCATATTTTTGGTCTGCCGGGTTTTCTCTCCAGTCGAGCATTTCAAGCTAATGAAGAGCAGACTGATATTGAAATTTATGGACCAGTTGGCATCAAAAGTTTTGTCATGACAAGTCTGCGTGTGTCAGGGTCTCGCCTGCCTTATCGGATTCATTTTCACGAATTTGACGAAAAACACTTAGGAAAAATTTTAGAAACCGATAAATTTACAGTTTATGCAGAGAAACTAGATCATAGCATTTTTTGTGTGGGTTATCGCATTATGCAGAAAGATTTGGAAGGTACGTTGGATGCAGAGAAGTTAAAAGCTGCGGGGCTTCCTTTTGGGCCTCTCTTTGGTAAGGTAAAAAATGGAGAGGATGTAGTGCTAGAAGACGGAACAAAGATTATAGCAGCGGATTACATTTCAGCTCCACGACCTGGGAAAATCATCACTATTCTAGGAGATACGCGTAAAACGAATGCTAGCGTGCGACTGGCTGTCAATGCAGATGTTTTGGTGCACGAGTCTACTTATGGTAAAGGGGACGAAAAAATTGCTAAAAATCACGGGCATTCTACTAATATGCAGGCAGCAGAAATTGCTAGAGAAGCTGGTGTCAAGCGCCTCCTTCTCAATCATATTAGCGCACGCTTTCTATCAAAAGATATAGGTCAAATGCGCAGAGATGCCAGTTCCATTTTTAAAAACGTTCACTTGGTCAAGGATTTAGAAGAAGTTGAACTATAAAATTTTAGTGAGAATTAGCTAGAGGAAAGGAATTCATGAATCTATTATTTGTCAGACATGGGAAAGATTCTGATCAACACAGAGGCGGCTGGAGTCAGCTCGATTTGCTTCCTGAGGGAAAAAGGAAAGCAAAAATGTTAGCGGATTACTTAGAGCGACACAAAGAAGACTACCATTTTACGAAAATTATTACGAGTGATTTAAAAAGAGCTGAGACAACTGCAATAATTTTAGCAAAGGCACTTCAGCTACCGTTGGAAAAAGAAAGCAACTTACGAGAAACGAATAATGGTGACTTGGCAGGAATGTTAAATAGCGAGGCTGATCAAAAATTTCCTCATCTTTATTTTAGAAGTCTTGCAATGGACGAGCATTATCCAAATGGAGAAAGTCCGAGAGAATTTTATCAACGGATAAAAACTTGGTTTGAACTTTTTTTGAAGGAAAATCATAACTCAGATGAGATGCAAATTGTGGTCACACATGGTGGAGTAATCAACATTATCTATCATTTAGTGAACCAAATAGAATGGACGAATAAAAGCAATCTATTTCACGTCAAACATTGCAGCATTAGTATATTGAATACAAAAACGCTTGTTTTTGAGGTTGAAAACCAAACGGATTTTTTAGAAGAAAAATAAGGAGAACACATGCGAACAATCGTTATTACAGGGGCTAGTGGCGGTGTGGCTCAGGAAATGGTGAAGTTGTTGCCAAATGACCAGCTGATTTTAGTGGGACGCAGTCAAGAAAAATTAATAAAACTTTATTCAAATCATGCGCATTGCGAATTCGTTGAGTTGGATATTACAGATTACAAAGCTTTAGAAGCTTTTAATGAAGAAATTTACCAGAAGTATGCTCAGGTGGATGTTCTAGTCAACAATGCTGGTTACGGGATTTTTGAGGAATTTGACAAGATTAGCAACGAGGATATTCATGCCATGTTTGAAGTCAATACGTTTGCTCTTATGAATCTGTCTCGTCTCTTCGGAGAGCGAATGAAGCAAGCGGGTCATGGGCATATTGTCAATCTTGTTAGTACAGCTGGGCTGATTGCCAGCGCCAAATCCAGTCTTTACTCAGCTACCAAGTTTGCTGGAATTGGTTTCTCCAACGCCCTGCGCTTAGAGCTCATGCCTTACAATGTCTATGTGACTACGGTTAATCCGGGACCAATTAAGACGGCTTTCTTTGACAAAGCTGATCCTGACGGCAGTTATGTTAAGGCAGTTGATAAGTATATTTTAGAAGCAGATGTCGTCGCTAAGCAAATTGTGGACAATTTTGGGAAAAAGAAGCGGGAGCTGACGATGCCTTTTGCCCTGAAAGCAGCCCACAAACTTTACACACTTTTTCCAAATATTGGTGACAAACTAGCTAGTAAAATGTTTAATTATAAATAGGAGAAATTTATGGATGTGACAGCTTACAAGGCATTTGTAAATCAACCATGGGGCAAGCTTTATTATGAGATTCTCTTTGCTCAGCTAGCCCATATAAAAAACAAGAAAGTACTGGATTTCGGTAGTGGTTTTGGTCTGGTAGCAGATTTTTTAGCACAAAACAATCAGGTAACAGCCATAGAGCCAAATGGCGAAATGATTGCAGAGCGGAAGCAGAATTTTCATTATCATCAACTACAAGGCAGTCTGGAATTGTTGAAGGAAATTCCAAGTGCTCGTTTTGACCTGATCGTTTGCCACAATGTTCTGGAGTATGTGGATGAGCCAGCTCTTTACCTAGCTGAATTTAGCAGATTGCTGAAAAAAGGCGGACAGATTTCTCTCATCAAGCACAATGAAGTGGGGCGAATCATGCAGACTGTTGTGTTTGCAAATGATACAAATTTAGCATTGGATTTATTATCAGGTAAGTCCTATCAATCACATACAATGGGGCAAGCAACCTATTATGAAATAGCAGACGTATTACAAAAAGCTGACACTGAACTGACTGTTCAGGACTATCAAGGAATCCGAATTTTCTATGGTCTGCAAGACAATGCAGTGAAGACTGCTAATGACTGGCGGGAAAAGATGCTGGAGGTAGAGCTTGTAGTTTGCCAACAGTCTCCTTATCGAGATATTGCGGCTTTTCAGCATATTTGGCTACAAAAAGGAGGCAAGAATGATTCGTTATTTTGCAAATAGACAAATTACAATTGAAGACTTACTTCCACTTTATCAATCTGTTAGCTGGACCAACTATACAGAACGGTCAGATATGTTAGAACAAGCATTTCAGCACTCACTATTTACTGTATCAGCCTATGATGGGGAACAGTTAGTTGGTCTCCTTCGAGCAGTCGGAGACGGATTTTCTAGTGTTTTCATTCAGGACTTGTTAGTTTTTTCGTCTTATCAGCACCAAGGTATCGGTCGAGAATTGGTTCGACAAACGCTGGAGACATTTGCAGATGTTTATCAGATTCAGCTAGTAACAGAGCAGTCAGACAAAAATTTAGCCTTTTATCGCTCTTTAGGATTTCGGGAACTGTCGGATTTGAATTGCACGGGTTTGATTTATAGAGGTAAAAGCTATTAGATAAATGCTTGTGTATAAAATTGGAGGTTTGGGCTAGTGAAAGCTAGTCTTTTCGTGTTATAATAGACTTTATATTGCAACAGAAAGATAAAAGCATGATTACATCAAAATATGATTGGCAGATTGCCACAAATTTTTCAGATGAGAGCTTTATTAAAAAAGCTAAAAAACTTGGCTTGGAGGCTTCGGTAGCTAATCTGGTTTATCAGAGAGGAATCCAGACAGAAGAAGCGCTGCGAGATTTTCTAGAGCCTAGTTTGGACCAGCTGCATGATCCTTATGAATTACATGATATGGATAAGGCAGTGACGCGCATTCGTCAAGCAATTGAAAATTATGAGCAGATCTTGATTTATGGAGATTATGATGCGGATGGCATGACTTCGGCTTCTATTGTTAAAGAAGCACTAGAACAACTTGGAGCAGAGTGTCAGGTCTATTTGCCCAATCGATTTACAGACGGTTATGGTCCTAACGCGAGTGTTTACAAGTATTTTATTGAAAATCAGGGAATTTCACTCATCGTTACAGTGGATAATGGAGTTGCAGGACATGAAGCAATCGAACTAGCTCAGTCTATGGGAGTGGATGTCATTGTGACGGATCACCATTCTATGCCAGAGGTACTTCCTGATGCTTATGCAATTATTCACCCAGAACATCCGGAAGCTGATTATCCTTTTCAGCATTTAGCTGGCTGCGGTGTAGCTTTTAAGCTAGCAACCGCGCTTTTAGAAGAAGTGCAAGTAGAGTTGCTAGATTTAGTCGCTATCGGAACTATTGCGGATATGGTCAGCTTGACAGGTGAAAATCGCATTCTGGTCAAATATGGGCTAAGTGTCCTCAAAAACACTCAACGAATCGGCTTACAGGAGCTTTTTAAGATTGCAGGTATTCAGGAAAATGAAGTGGATGAAGAAACAGTTGGTTTTCAAATAGCCCCTAGGCTCAATGCTCTAGGTCGACTTGATGATCCAAATCCTGCTATTGAACTTCTGACGGGCTTTGATGAGGAAGAAGCGCGTGACATTGCCCTTATGATTAACCAGAAAAATGAAGAGCGCAAAGAAATTGTTCAGAAGATCTATGATGAAGCCAAGACCATGGTTGATCTCAATAAACCTGTTCAGGTTCTAGCCGGTGAAGGTTGGAATCCAGGTGTTTTGGGAATTGTGGCAGGACGGCTTTTGGAAGAATTACACCAGCCGGTCATCGTCTTGAATATTGAAAATGATTTGGCAAAAGGCAGCGCCCGCAGCATTGAAGCAGTTGATATTTTTGAAGCGTTAGACCCTCATCGAGATTTATTTGTGGCTTTTGGTGGGCATGCAGGGGCAGCTGGGATGACTCTAGAGGCCAGCAAGTTAGAAGCACTCAGTCAGGTTTTGGTAGCATATATTGAAGATAATCAAGTGGATTTGTCCACTAAGAATGAGCTCTTTTTGGATGAGGAATTATCCTTGCCAGATTTGACACTAGAGCCCCTCAAAAACTTTGAAAAGTTAGCTCCTTTTGGCATGGACAATAAAAAGCCTGTTTTTTATTTGAAAGATTTTAAGGTTGAAAATGCCCACACCATGGGGGCGGGAAATACTCACCTTAAGCTGAAAATTTCTCAGGCTGACGCAGTTTTTGAGGTAGTAGCTTTTGGTCTAGGTAATCTTGCAACAGAATTTTCCCAAACTAAAAACTTAGAGCTGGCGGTTACTCTGTCGGTCAATAAATGGAATGGTCAAACTAGTCTCCAGCTTATGCTGGTGGATGCTAGGGTCAATGGGATTCAGCTCTTTAATATCCGAGGTAAAAATGCTCCTTTGCCTGAAAATGTGCCCGTCCTGCGTTTTTCAGAAGAAATGCCTAATTTGGAAAAGAGCAGAGCAGTTGTGGTGTATGACTTGCCTGAACGCCTAAATCAGCTCAAAGTAATCATTCAGCAAGGACATTTTGAAGCAATTTACTTTAAAAATGAGATTGCTCAGCCCTATTATCTGACAGGTTTCGGAACGAGAGACCAGTTTGCAAAACTCTATAAAACAATTTATCAATTTCCAGAGTTTGACATTCGTTATAAGCTCAAAGAACTAGCTGTTTATCTCAAGATTGACCCAATTCTACTCATCAAGATGATTCAGATATTTGAAGAGCTGGACTTTGTGACAATTCAAGATGGAGTGATGCAAGTAAACAAAAAAGCAGAAAAAAAGGCTATTGAAAACAGCCATATTTATCAAGAACTGAAGAAAACAGTCAAAGAGCAGGAGCTTATGGCTCTGGGAACGGTGCAGGAAATTTATGATTATCTGATAGAAAAAGATGAATTTTCAAACTAAATTTTAGATGAACTATTTATTGGTCTCGCACCGAAGGCTGCGAGACGGACTGAAAGTCGCATAATAAAAAAGTCATGAGTAAGATGGATCTCATGACTTTATTGTTTATATAAGTATTACTATCAGCTTGTGTTACCTACTGCAAATTCACTTTATTTTTGAGGATATAATACGTTCCGGCATAGTAGATAAGCCCTAAAAGAAGATAGGCTATGACTCCGCTCAAACTACCTAAAGAAGTTGAAAGTGATGGGAAGGCTGAAACATATAGATTAGCAGCGATAATCAGAGCAAATTGAATTCCAAAATAGGCTAGAAAGGCTATAGCAGCGCGGTGGTCTTGGAAAAGTTGACCGATAGAGATAGAAAGATAAATCAATAGGATATTTGGAATGAGAACTACAAGATAGTATCCAAATGATTTCAATAGTTCACCAGCAAATTCCCAAAAATGCTTGCCGAGTAATTGCACAAATGTTCCCATTTCAAATTGTGTATGAAAAGCAGTTCCCACAATAAGGGCAATGATGAAAAAACTAAGAAATAATGCAAGTGTGCTAAGAATCGTCCATATAACAGCACCGAGCAATTTTGAGAGAATAATTTGATGCTCATTAACTGGTAAAGTGAGCGTTAGATATCCTTCTCTTTCATAAACACTATTTTTAAAACGACGAATAATCAGAAAGAGTGTTGAAATTGCAAGTGCCACAAGGAGACCTGAGAAAATCAGCATTGTAAAACCGAAGAAAGTACTTGTCATACTCCCTGCTTCATTAGTAGAAGACTGCAAACGGTCGAAAAAGTTCCTTCCATTTGCAAAATGTCTTAGCCAAAGTCCAATACTAATAGATAGAAAGAGTACGATTCCGTATAAACCTAAATACCACTTGTTCACATTTTTAAATTCGTATTTTAATAAATTCCAAAACATAGTCAATCTCCTTTGTTCTAAGCCTTAAATTCTTGACGGAAGAGCTGGTCAATAGATTCACCAGACTCATAGCGAATATCATCTACATTCCCTTGTCGAACAATCTTGCCATTATCAATAAAGATGATTTCATCTAGGATTGGTTCAATATCTGAAATCAAATGTGTTGAAATGAGAACAGAAGCGCTAGGTGAGTAATTGTTGATAATCGTCTTTAGAATGTAGTCTCGCGCTGCTGGGTCAACCCCTCCAATAGGTTCATCCAGAACATACAGTTTGGCTTGGCGGCTCATGACTAAAATCAGCTGAACTTTTTCCTTGTTTCCTTTAGACAATTTTTTGAATGCCAGATTTTCGTCAATATGAAGATCTTGCAAGAGTGCCTGTGCACGCTCTATTTCAAAGTCTGCATAGAAAGATTGAAAATACTGCAAAGCATCTTTGACTTTCATATTTTCATTTAGGTAAGTCGTATCTGGTAAATAAGATACGATTTTCTTGGTTTCTGAAGACGGTTGAAGTCCATTGATGAGGATTTTTCCGTCATTGGGTTGAAGCAGTCCATTGATTAGTTTTATCATGGTTGTTTTTCCAGAGCCATTTGGACCAAGTAAGCCGATAATTTTTCCGGCTTCAATTTCAAAATTGATGTGTTCTAAAGCGGGTGTGCTGCCGTATGATTTTGAGACATTTTCAAATGCAAGTAATACCATTTCCTAAACTCCTTTTATATAATCTGCAATGATAGTTGGTAGTTCTTCTTTGTGATAGCCAAAGCGAGTCATATTGTTTACAAAATTTTTCACTTCCTCCTCAGAAAGTTTTTGTCTTGCTTGTAAAATCAAGTCGCGATTATCTGTGACGAAACG
This sequence comes from Streptococcus sp. HMSC36C04, assembly GCF_001839535.1. Taxonomy (NCBI): domain Bacteria; kingdom Bacillati; phylum Bacillota; class Bacilli; order Lactobacillales; family Streptococcaceae; genus Streptococcus; species Streptococcus sp. HMSC36C04. The sequence continues at coordinate 16,767 of NZ_KV841591.1, forward strand.
TCCTGATGTTCGTTGAGAATAGACAAATCCTTCTTTTTCCAAGTCAGATAAAGCACGCTGGATTGTATTGGGATTGACCCCCGCTTCAGCAGCCAATTCTCTGACGGCAGGTAGCTTTTCGCCAGCTTGCAGTTGATTGGAGATGATTTGTAATTTTATCCTGTCCATGATTTGTAAATAAATGGGCAGATTATTATCAAAAGTCCAACTCATGATTTCTCCTTTCTTCTGTATCTTTGTACTAATTAAATAATACAGTGTTTTTTAAAAAATAGCAAGCCTTTAGAAAAAACTTCTATTATTTTTTCTTTAGCAAGCAAGCCAGAAATTTAGTATAATAGAAAAAAGAAGAATCAAAGGAGGATGCCGTGGTTGCTCAATTAGATACCAAAACTGTTTATACATTTATGGATAGTTTGATTTCTATAAAAAAATATGTAGAAACAGCTAAAAATTTAGGCTATCAAACTCTAGGGATAATGGACATTGACAATCTCTATGGAGTTTATCATTTCATGGAAACGGCGATCGAGCAAGGAATTCAGCCGCTTTTAGGCGTGGAAATGACCTTGGATTACGCTGGACTTCCTCTTAATCTTCGCTTTCTAGCTCTTGATAGTCAAGGGTATCGCAATTTAATGAAACTTTCTACTTTAAAAATGATAGGAAAAAGCAAGTGGGAAGAATTTCAGCATTTATTGGAAGGAATAGCGGTTATTGTGCCTGTGTTTGAGGGCATTGAAGCCTTAGACTTGGGACGAGAGTTTTATATTGGCGTATTTTCTGACACTCCTAAGCAGGCGTTTCCTCATCCAACCTTGCCTTTGCAGACAGTTCGCTATTTTGATACAGGGGATTTAGAAACCTTGCAAATGCTATGTGCCATTCGTGAAAATAGTAGCTTGCGGGAAGTTGGAAATTTGCCAAATCACGACTACCTCTTATCACCTGAGCAATTCACACAATCCTTTCAAGAAAATTATCCAGAAAGTCTGGATAATTTAAAGCAGCTAGTTGCAGGCATTCATTATGAAATCAATACAGAGTTAAAATTACCGCGCTTTAATCCAGAACAATCAGCGGTAAAGGAACTACGAGAACGGGCAGAAGCAGGCTTGGAGAAAAAAGGGCTGAATGGTTCGATTTATAAAGAACGATTGCAGCAAGAGCTGTCTGTCATCCACCAAATGGGTTTTGACGACTACTTTTTGATTGTCTGGGATTTATTGCGCTTTGGTCGCAGTCAGGGATATTATATGGGCATGGGACGTGGTTCTGCCGTTGGAAGCCTAGTTGCCTATGCGCTAGAGATTACAGGGATTGATCCTGTCGAAAAGGGCCTCCTTTTTGAGCGTTTTTTAAATGTGGAACGTTATACTATGCCCGATATTGATATTGACATTCCTGATGTCTATCGTCCAGAATTTATCCGCTATGTCCGCGATCGCTATGGAACCATGCATGCAGCTCAAATCGTGACCTATTCGACCTTTGGAGCTAAGCAAGCGATTCGTGATGTTTTTAAACGCTACGGTGTTCCAGAGTATGAATTGACCAATATTACCCGTAAAATTAGTTTCCGTGATAATCTGACATCTGCTTATGAAAAAAATATGTCTTTCCGCCAAATTATCAACAGTAAGCTGGAATATCAAAAAGCTTTTGAAATTGCGAAAAAAATCGAAGGAAATCCTCGTCAAACTTCTATCCATGCAGCAGGTGTCGTGATGAGTGACAATGACCTGACAGATCACATTCCGCTTAAATATGGGGAAGATATGTATATCACGCAATACGATGCGCATGGTGTTGAGAGTAACGGTCTGCTCAAGATGGATTTCCTTGGCTTGCGCAATCTAACCTTTGTCCAACGAATGAAAGAAGCAGCCTTGGAGAAATACGGTGTCGCTATTGATATTGCAAAGATTAACTTAGAAGACACAGCAACCTTACAGCTTTTTGCTGCTGGCAGAACTAAAGGGATTTTTCAATTTGAGCAAGCAGGTGCCATTAACCTTTTGAAACGAGTGCAGCCAGCTCGATTTGAAGAAGTGGTTGCAACAACCTCACTCAATCGTCCAGGAGCTAGTGACTATATAGATAATTTTGTCAGAAGAAAGCATGGACAAGAAAAAGTAGAAATGCTGGACTCAAGTTTGGAAGACATCTTGGCGCCAACTTACGGCATTATGCTCTATCAAGAGCAAGTAATGCAAGTAGCGCAACGGTTTGGGGGCTTTTCACTGGGGAAGGCTGACATTTTACGTCGTGCTATGGGGAAGAAAAATGTTGCCGAAATGCACAAAATGGAAGCAGAGTTTGTCACAGGAGCTCTCGAACTTGGGCATTCTGAAACTAAAGCAAAAGAAGTATTTGCAGTTATGGAAAAGTTTGCAGGTTATGGCTTCAACCGTAGTCACGCTTATGCCTATTCTGCACTTGCTTTTCAGTTGGCTTATTTTAAGGCACATTATCCTGATATTTTCTTTGATATTATGCTGAATTATTCAAGCAGTGATTACATCACAGATGCGCTAGAATTCGACTTCCAAGTTGCTTCTTTAAATATCAATAACATTCCTTATAGAGATAAGTTTCAAGACAAGCAGATTTATTTAGGGTTAAAAAATATCAAAGGCTTACCACGTGATGTTGCTTATTGGATTATTGAAAATCGTCCTTTTTCAAATGTAGAAGACTTCGTTTTGAAGTTGCCAACGCAATATCATAAGGTTCAGTTACTAACTCCTTTAGTGCAAGTTGGTTTATTTGATGTATTTGAAAAAAATCGTCAAAAAATCCTGCAAAATCTTCCGAATTTATTTGTCTTTGCGGATGAGCTGGGTAGTCTTTTTGCAGATACAAATTATAGCTGGACAGAAGCAGAGGATTATACAGAAGCAGAAAAATTTGAGTTAGAAAAAGAAATTATCGGTATCGGTTTGAGCGAGCATCCCTTGGTAAAACTTGCAAAATCTGCTACTCAAGCCTTTACCCCTATTCAAGACTTGGTTGAAAACAATCATGCAACGATTTTAGTAGAGATTTTGTCCATTCGTGTTATCCGTACCAAAACGGGTGAAAATATGGCCTTCTTACAAGTGAGTGATGCTAAAAGAAAAATGGAGGTAACAGTCTTTCCAGATGCTTTTAAACAGTTCAGCAAAGGTTTGCATGAAAAAGGTTTCTATTATCTGACTGGTCGGGTTCAAAAACGCGAGGAGCGTTTGCAGTTAATTTTAAATGATTTGCAGGAAGCTATCACCGAACGTTTTTGGATACAAGTAGAAGATCATGAAAGCGATGCAGCAATATCTGCTATTTTACGACAATTTCGAGGAGATATTCCGGTTGTTCTTCGATATGAAAATGAAAGAAAAACAGTAGCAATTACTCAATATCGTGTTCAAAAATCAGAGAAATTACAAGAAGAATTGAAAAAAATAACCATGAAAACGATTTATCAATAAAAAATTAGGAAAAAAGAAGAATTTTGGTTTTGATTGTGGTATAATCAAGGGTGAATGTAAAAAGAAAAAGGAGCACAAACGAATGAAACGTATTGCTGTTTTGACTAGTGGTGGTGATGCCCCTGGTATGAATGCTGCTATCCGTGCAGTTGTTCGTAAAGCAATTTCAGAAGGAATGGAAGTTTACGGTATCTATGACGGTTATGCCGGTATGGTTGCTGGTGAGATCTATCCACTTGATGCTGCATCAGTTGGAGATATTATTTCACGTGGTGGTACTTTCCTTCACTCAGCTCGTTATCCAGAATTTGCCCAATTAGAAGGACAATTAAAAGGGATTGAGCAACTTAAAAAACATGGTATTGAAGGAGTCGTAGTTATCGGTGGTGATGGTTCTTACCATGGTGCTATGCGTTTGACAGAACATGGTTTTCCAGCTGTCGGACTTCCTGGTACGATTGACAATGATATTGTTGGTACAGACTTTACAATCGGCTTTGATACTGCTGTAACAACTGCAATGGACGCCATTGATAAGATTCGTGACACATCATCTAGTCACCGTCGTACTTTTGTTGTTGAAGTCATGGGACGCAATGCTGGAGACATCGCTCTCTGGGCTGGTATTGCTACAGGAGCCGATGAAATCATCGTTCCCGAAGAAGGATTCAAGATTGAAGATATCGTCGCTAGCATTAAACGTGGCTATGAAGAAGGTAAGAAACATAACATTATCGTTCTGGCAGAAGGTGTCATGTCGGCGAATGAGTTTGGCAAGAAATTGAAAGAAGCTGGTGATGTGAGTGACCTCCGTGTGACCGAACTTGGACATATTCAACGTGGTGGCTCACCAACTGCACGTGACCGTGTTCTTGCTTCACGTATGGGTGCTCATGCTGTTAGCCTTCTTAAAAAGGGCATTGGTGGTGTTGCAGTTGGTATTCGCAACGAACAAATGGTTGAAAATCCAATCCTCGGTACAGCAGAAGAAGGTGCTTTGTTTAGTTTAACTGAAGACGGCAAGATTATTGTTAATAATCCACACAAAGCTGATCTTGATCTCGCTAAATTAAACCGTAGCATTTCAATGTAATTTTAATTTGTTATCCTGGTCATAAAGACCATTAAATAAAAAGGAGTTTTCATATATCATGAATAAACGTGTAAAAATCGTTGCAACTTTAGGTCCTGCGGTAGAAATCCGTGGTGGTAAAAGATTCGGTGAAGACGGATATTGGGGCGAAAAACTTGACGTTGAAGCTTCAGCGCAAAATATCGCTAAATTGATCGAAGCTGGAGCTAACACTTTCCGTTTCAACTTCTCACATGGTGACCACGCAGAGCAAGGTGACCGTATGGCTACTGTTCATCGTGCTGAAGAAATTGCTGGTCAAAAAGTTGGTTACCTTCTTGACACTAAAGGTCCTGAAATCCGTACAGAATTATTTGAAGGCGATGCTAAAGAATATTCTTACAAAACAGGTGAAAAAATCCGTGTTGCAACTAAACAAGGTATCAAATCAACTCGCGAAGTTATTGCTTTGAACGTAGCAGGTGCACTTGATATCTATGACGATGTTGAAGTTGGAAAACAAGTTCTTGTTGATGACGGTAAACTTGGTCTTCGCGTTATTGCAAAAGATCCTGCTACACGTGAATTTGAAGTAGAAGTTGAAAACGACGGTATTATCGCTAAACAAAAAGGTGTTAATATTCCAAATACAAAAATTCCTTTCCCAGCACTTGCTGAACGTGACAATGACGATATTCGTTTTGGTCTTGAACAAGGAATCAACTTTATCGCTATTTCATTCGTACGTACTGCAAAAGACGTCAACGAAGTTCGCGCAATCTGTGAAGAAACTGGTAATGGACATGTGAAATTGTTCGCTAAAATCGAAAACCAACAAGGTATCGAAAACTTGGATGAAATCCTTGAAGTAGCGGACGGTATCATGATTGCTCGTGGTGATATGGGTATTGAAGTACCATTTGAAATGGTTCCAGTTTACCAAAAAATGATTATCACAAAAGTCAATGCAGCTGGTAAAATTGCGATCACAGCAACAAACATGCTTGAAACAATGACTGAAAAACCACGTGCGACTCGTTCAGAAGTATCAGACGTATTTAACGCTGTTATTGATGGAACAGATGCGACAATGCTTTCAGGTGAATCTGCAAATGGTAAATACCCACTTGAATCTGTAACAACAATGGCTACAATTGATAAAAACGCTCAAACTCTATTGAACGAGTATGGACGCTTGTCATCAGTTGACTACGCACGTAGTTCTAAAACAGAAGTTGTGGCTTCAGCTGTTAAAGATGCTACAAACTCAATGGACATCAAATTGGTCGTAACAATGACTGAATCAGGAAATACAGCTCGTTTGATTTCTAAGTATCGTCCAGATGCTGATATCTTGGCAATTACATTCGATGAATTGACACAACGTTCATTGATGTTGAACTGGGGTGTTATTCCAGTAGTAACTGAAAAACCTGCATCTACTGATGATATGTTTGAAGTTGCTGAAAAAGTTGCTCTTGAAAGTGGTCTTGTAGAATCTGGCGACAATATTGTGATTGTAGCTGGTGTGCCAGTCGGAACTGGTGGAACAAACACAATGCGTATCCGTACAGTACGGTAATCTATCTCATTCAGAAAAAACTAGTCTATCAATCCAACGATTATCTGATTGATAGGCTTTTTAGTTGCAAATGGGAGCAGAGATAACAGTTGACTTTCCTACCTTTGTTTATTTTCTGAAAACATGATATAATGAGTAGAAGAAGAGGAGAGACTATGGTTAAAAGAGATTTAATTAGGAATGTTATTTTTTTATCTATTGTTGTGGTAATCATTGCTTGTTTGCGAATTTTTATTTTTACACCATACAGGATTACTGTAAAAGATGCGAATCATTTTTTACAAGATAAAGATGTTGTTGTTGCCAATAAAAACGAAGAAATCAAAAGAGATGATTTTGTCTTGTACGAGGTGAAGGGAAAAGAGCATGTCGGACGTGTCATTGGTCTAGGAAATGACTCCGTTGTTTATATGGATGATGTTCTTTACTTAAATAATAAAATCAAGTCAGAAGATTATTTAACGAAGGCTAAGGAAGAATACTTAGCAAAAGCTACTAGTACAGGTTATTTCACTCATGATTTCACCATTCAGACATTAACTAAATCGAATGCAAATAAAATTCCAGCGCAGTCATATCTGATTCTGAATGATAATCGGCAAGATATGGAAGATAGTCGGAAGTTTGGCTTGATTACAGAGAAACAAATTAAAGGAGTTATCTCATTTAGAGTACTCCCGTTTAATCAATTTGGATTTATTAAAACAAAGTAGTTCAACTATTTTGTTTTTTTATTCTTTGGAAAATGAAGTTTTTGCGATATTTAGTAAAAATTTATGGATATATTTGCAAAAAGATGTTGAAAATATAAAAATTTTTGATATAATGATAAATATTTATTTAGGAGGTGTACGCATGAACTATATTTTTGAAGTTTTGCCAAGCTTATTGAATGGCGCATTGGTGACTTTGCAAGTATTTGTTTTAGTCTTAGTTTTATCCATACCACTTGGAATTGTGATTTCCTTTTTAATGCAGATCCACTTTAAGCTGCTTCATTGGCTTATAAATATTTATATTTGGATTATGCGCGGTACACCTCTCTTGCTACAACTGATTTTTATTTATTATGTTTTGCCAAGCATTGGTGTGCGTTTGGATCGGCTTCCAGCGGCTATCATAGCATTCACGCTAAATTATGCTGCTTATTTCGCCGAAATTTTCCGTGGTGGGATTTTATCTATTCCAGCAGGGCAATATGAGGCGGCTAAGGTTTTGAAGTTTACACCATTTCAAACGATACGGTTTATTATTTTACCGCAAGTTGTCAAAGTGGTGCTTCCGAGTGTCTTTAATGAAGTGATGACGTTGGTAAAAGATACATCCCTTGTTTATGCGCTTGGTGTTTCCGACTTAATCTTGGCTAGTCGGACTGCAGCCAATCGTGATGCGAGTTTAGCACCGATGTTTATAGCAGGGGCTATTTACCTTGTCTTGATTGGTCTTGTGACGATTGTATCGAAGCAAGTTGAAAAGAGATATAGTTATTATAAGTAGGAGGCGCTTATGTTAGAATTAAAGAATATTAGCAAACGTTTTGGCGAAAAGCAAATTATTTCCGACTTGAATTTAAAGGTGCCAGAAAAGCAAATCCTTGCCATTGTAGGACCGTCTGGCGGCGGGAAAACGACATTATTGCGGATGTTGGCTGGCTTGGAAACAATTGATTCGGGTGACATTATTTATAATGGAGAAGAGCTGCCCTTGGATGAACTTGAAAAACGTAATTTATTGGGATTTGTGTTTCAAGATTTTCAGCTATTTCCACATTTAACGGTTCTTGAGAATTTAACTTTATCACCCATTAAAACAAAAAATGTCGCAAAAGAGGATGCAGAAAAGAAAGCAATTAGCTTATTGAACCGATTGGGGTTAGCAGAACATGTAAATGCTTATCCTTATTCTTTATCAGGTGGTCAAAAACAACGTGTAGCATTAGCTCGTGCGATGATGATTGACCCAGAAATTATCGGTTATGATGAGCCAACTTCCGCATTGGACCCGGAATTGCGTCTTGAAGTTGAAAAGTTGATTCTTCAGAATCGTGAGCTAGGAATGACGCAAATTGTAGTGACCCATGATTTGCAGTTTGCGGAAAATATCGCAGATACGATTCTTAAAGTTCAGCCTAAATAGGAGGAGAATATGAAGATAAAACGTTATGTTCTTGCGATCTGTGGTTTGATTCTCTTTTTGCTCCTTACAGCTTGTAGCAACGTTAGCACCCCTAAAGTAGATAATTGGTCAAAATACCAACAAAAAAAAGAGCATTACTATTGGTTTTGACAATACATTTGTTCCTATGGGATTTGAACAAAAAAATGGTCAATATGTTGGTTTTGATATTGATTTGGCAAATGCTGTCTTTAAAGAATATGGGATAAAAGTGAATTGGCAGCCGATTGATTGGGACATGAAAGAAACTGAGCTCACAAATGGAACGATTGATCTTATCTGGAATGGGTATTCGGCAACTGATGAGCGACGAAAGAAAGTACAGTTCACCATTCCTTATATGAAAAATGAACAAGTACTGGTTACTAAAAAATCATCGAACATTGCAAAAACAGCTGACATGAAGGATAAAATTCTTGGTGCTCAGACGGGTTCTTCGGGTTACGATGAGTTTGAAGCTCATCCGGAGCTTTTGAAGAATCTAGTTAAAAATCACAAAGCTGCTCAATATCAAAGTTTTACAGAGGCGTTGATTGATTTGCAAAATAGCCGGATTGATGGATTGTTGATTGACCGAGTTTATGCCAATTATTATTTAAAAGAAGAGGGGATTTTGCAGGATTATTATGTTTTCCCAGCCGGATTTGATAGTGAATCATTTGCAGTTGGCGCTAGAAAAACGGATAAGCAGCTCGTTGAAAATATAAACCAAGCATTTAAAAAATTATATCAAACAGGTCAATTTCAAAAAATAGCAGACAAGTGGTTTGGTGAGGATATTGTGGCAGATGAAGTCAAAAAATGAGAGAACATCTGATTGTTGCCCCAATCACCCACAGAAGAAGTAAAGACAAAACCCAAAGTTTTCGCTAGGAGTATCATCTTAGTGAGGGCTTGGGGTTTGATGATTTATTGATTGTGAGAAATGAGGGCCAAATTAGTTTGCTTTACTGATAAATTCCTAAAAATTATAGGCTGAGAATACTTTTATCTCAGCCTTATTTTTATAGCAAAATTCCTTATTAGCCTTGTGGGAGCGAGATAAGAAAGTCGGTTTCTATGGCATTACGACTGTTGTTCGCTCTCGTTTTTTCGTGTTTCCTGATGGAAAATATTCTGCCATGTTTCGTGACGACGCCAAAGGCTGGTATGAATAATCCCGTCTTCTTCGTAGCAAATTAGTTTGGTTTTTTGGCTGATAGAAGTTAATTGGAAATTTCTGATAGGAGATTGTTTTCCTTTTTCGATTTGAAATTCCTCTTTGTTCATTTGGCAGCCATCCTGAGAAATGTACACAAATTCAGGTGCTAGTAAATCCTCTAATTGGCTTCCCTGATCAACCAATTGCTCTCTCATAAAGAGCTTTCGATAAACATTGTCCAATATTTCATCTTCGGGGATAGGAGCAGGCTCAATGTGGATGTCAATATCAAATACACCAAAGCGCTCTTTGAGCATATTTTCAACCTGATCGGCAATTTCGTGGCTTTCATAGACAGACAAGTCGGGATTCATTTCTAAAATGAGGTCAAGATAGATGTTGCTACCGTAGGTTCGCCCTCTTTGAGATTTAACACGGGAAATTTTAGGAATTTCTAAAATGGCTTCTTTGTATTCTTTTAAAAGATTTTCATCAAAGCCGTCTGATAGACTAAAAGAAGATTCCATGAAAATTTCATAAGCCGTTTTAAGGATGAAAAAGGTAATGACGATAGCGACCAGTTTATCTACAATCGGGAAATTGAAGGCGCTTGCGATGATTGCAATGGTTGTACCAAGCGAAGTAATAGCATCAGATAAATTGTCTTTGGCAGCTGCGTCGAGTGCTTTAGACTGAGCTTTTTTTGCTAAGGCTTTATTGTAAAAATACACTCCTGTCATGACCAAAGCGGAAATAATCCCGACGATGGCGCCTAAGGGATCGATAGTCGTTTCTTGGTTAGAGATGATTTTTTGAACGGTATCAATTAAAACATCAAATCCGACAAAAAACATGATAAGAGAAGTGATAAGGCTAGCTAAATCTTCAATTTTCCAGTGACCAAATTTGTGGTCCGTGTCAGCTGGCTTGCGTGCCATACGAAGTCCTATTAAAACGGCAATATTAGCAACAATATCTGAAACATTATTAAAACCATCGGCTGTCAAACTGGAGGATTGTAAGACAGATCCGGCAATGATTTTAGCAATGGATAAAACGATATAGGCTAGAATGGCTAAGATAGCACCACGCTCTGCGAGTTTAAGATTCTTTGCTGGATTATTCATGCGTTTTCCTTTCAGAATGTTTATTATAACGCTTTTTAAATGATTTTTCAAACTTTTATGAGGAAGAACTAAAGCAAAGATTTTCTTTTCTAGTTTAGCTTATGAGTGATTTTTGTTATAATAGAATCATTGACTTTGAAAGAGGAAAAAAGATGAATCCCTTATTAACTGGTATGAATGACCGTCAGGCGGAGGCAGTTCAAACAACGGAAGGACCTTTACTGATTATGGCAGGAGCTGGGTCTGGGAAAACCCGTGTTTTAACTCACCGTATTGCTTATTTGATTGATGAAAAGTTAGTCAATCCTTGGAATATCTTAGCGATTACCTTTACCAATAAAGCAGCTCGTGAGATGAAGGAGCGTGCTTACACTCTCAATCCAGCGACAGAGGATTGCTTGATTGCGACTTTTCACTCAATGTGCGTGCAGATTTTGCGTCGGGAAGCTGACCATATCGGCTATAACCGCAATTTTACGATTGTCGATCCTGGCGAGCAGCGAACTTTGATGAAACGAATACTTAAAACGCTCAATTTAGATCCTAAAAAGTGGAATGAACGATCTATTTTAGGGACGATTTCCAATGCGAAAAATGATTTGATTGATGAAGTGGCCTATGCAGCTTTAGCAGGAGACATGTACACAGAGATTGTAGCGAAATGCTATGAAATGTATCAAAAGGAACTCCGCCAGTCGGAGGCGATGGATTTTGATGACTTAATCATGCTGACCTTGCGGCTTTTTGATAAAAATCCAGATGTGTTGACTTATTACCAGCAGCGTTATCAATACATCCATGTGGACGAGTATCAAGATACGAACCACGCTCAGTACCAACTAGTTAAACTGTTAGCTTCACGCTTTAAAAATATTTGTGTGGTTGGAGATGCCGACCAGTCTATTTATGGCTGGCGAGGTGCTGATATGCAGAATATCTTGGACTTTGAAAAGGATTATCCTGAAGCTAAAGTTGTTCTTCTGGAGGAAAATTATCGCTCAACTAAGACCATTCTGCAAGCTGCTAATGATGTTATCAAAAACAACCGCAACCGCCGTCCAAAGAATCTCTGGACACAAAATGCTGATGGTGAAAATATTGTTTATTATCGGGCTAATGATGAGCAAGACGAAGCTCTCTTTGTAGCTAAAACCATTGATGAGCTATCTAGCACATCTGACTATGTCTATCGGGATTTTGCTGTTCTTTATCGAACTAACGCCCAATCTCGGAATATTGAGGAAGCTCTTCTAAAAGCTAATATTCCTTACACTATGGTGGGGGGGACTAAGTTTTATAGTCGTAAGGAAATTCGAGATGTCATCAGCTATCTTAATCTCATCGCTAATACTAGCGACAACATCAGTTTTGAGCGTGTTGTGAATGAGCCTAAACGGGGTGTCGGACCGGGTACAGTGGAGAAAATTCGTAATTTTGCAGCTGGTCAAGAGATGTCTCTTTTGGATGCTTCTTCACAGATTATGCTCTCACCTGTTAAGGGGAAAGCTGCTCAGGCTGTTTTTGACTTTGCCAATCTCATTTTGAATCTGCGCGAGCAATTGGACGAGTTGACCGTGACAGAAGTGGTAGAGCTGGTGCTTGAAAAGACTGGTTACACCGAGCAATTAGTAGCTCAAGCTACGCTGGAAAGTCAGGCTCGGATTGAAAATATCGAAGAATTTCTTTCTGTTACTAAGAATTTTGACGAAAATCCAGAAAATGATACTGAAGAGACTGGTTTAGACAGACTTAGCCGTTTTCTCAATGATTTGGCTTTGATTGCGGATACAGATGATGGCGATCAGGAAAGCTCAGAAGTGACACTTATGACGCTACATGCTGCCAAGGGATTAGAGTTTCCAGTGGTTTTCATTATCGGTATGGAAGAAAATGTCTTCCCACTTAGTCGTGCGGCAGAAGATGAAGATGAGCTAGAGGAAGAGCGCCGATTAGCCTATGTCGGAATTACTCGTGCTGAAAAAGTCTTGTTCCTAACCAATGCAAACTCGCGCCTGCTATACGGAAAAACCAATTACAATCGTCCAACTCGTTTTCTCAATGAAATTAACTCAAGCTTGCTAGATTATCAAGGCTTGGCTCGACCTGCTAATACATCCTTTAAAGCTTCCTATGTGAATGGCAAAGCTGTTCAGTTTGGTCAAGGAATGAGTCTCGCTCAAGCATTGCAGGAACGCAAGCGGCAAGCTGCACCGAGCAGCATTTCCTCGCGCCAGTTGCCATTTGGTAAGAATGTAGCTGCTAATCAGCCGACTATTGATTGGGCTATCGGTGATATTGCTCACCATAAAAAATGGGGGGACGGAACGGTATTGGAAGTGTCAGGCAGTGGCAGTAGCCAAGAATTGAAAATCAATTTCCCAGAGGTTGGATTAAAGAAACTGTTGGCAAGTGTTGCGCCGATTGAGAAGAAGTGAAATCTAAATTTTAAATGGGACTACTGCGATGAAATATTCTATTGAAGCCTGGATTTATGACCCGATTGCTAAGGAAATTTTGCTCTTAAAAGTTAAAACTGAACAACGTTCTTTCTGGCAACCGATTACTGGTGGTATTGAAAGTGATGAAAGTCCTGAAATAGCTTGTATTCGTGAGATTTTTGAAGAAACTGGACTGGAAATCGAGCTAACAAAACTGTTGCAAGTCGGTCATCACACAGTTGTTATTGATGAAGACTTGACCATTTTTAAAACACTTTTTCTTGTGGAAACAAAGCAAAAAGATATTCATATTTCTGATGAGCACATTGATTTTATGTGGACAGAAGTTAAAAAGGTGCCTGATATATTGTACTGGCAGAGCAATCAAGAGACTTTTCAAAAGATTTTAGAGAAATTGAGATAAGGTGTTCATGGAAAGGCACGGTCTATGACAGAGAGTAGATTATTTAGAATAGTGTATGTTCTTTTAGAAAGAGATAATGTTACAGCGAAGGAGCTGGCAGAACAATTTGAAGTATCTGTTAGAACGATTTATCGAGATGTTGACCGACTTAGCAGTGCGGGCATTCCAATCTACACCATGCAAGGCAGAGATGGAGGCATTCGACTGACGGAGGATTTTGTACTAAATAGTTCTTTGCTTAATCAATCAGAAAAAGAGCAACTGTTGGTTGCTTTACAAGGATTAGGGGTTACGGGTCTTCTGCATGAAAACGAGCTTTTGACCAAACTATCGGCTTTATTTAAATTGAACCAACCAAACTGGATAGAAGTAGATTTTACCAGCTGGTCCAATAGCAAGAAATATGAAGAGCTATTTCAGAATTTGAAAAATGCAATCATCAGTAAGCAAGTGATTTCCTTTTCGTATGTTAGCAACAAAGAAGAGTGTACCCAGCGTCAAGTAAAACCAGTTCGCCTGCTTTTTAAAGGATAATCATGGTATCTTCATGCATTTTGCTTAGTACGAAATGATTTTCGTTATTTTAAACTTTCTCGCATAAGCGAGCTAAAGCTTTTACCACAACATTTTGCAGATAACTTTGACAATGTGAGCTTGGAAAAAGAAGCGCGATTAGAAGAGGTCGTACGAGTCAAGCTGAAATTTAATAAAAAAGCTGCTTTCAGAGTATATGATGAACTGGATTGTCCAGTCAAATAAGATGAGCAAGGAAACTTGTACGCAGAGATAGAAATTCCGAATGACTATAGTCTGTACTGCTATATTCTTTCTTTTGGAGACAATGTGGAAGTGCTGGAGCCAACAAAGATTCGTGAGCAAATAACAGAAATGATTGAACGTATGGCACAAAAATATAAAAACTGATAGCAGTGTCTATTTTTTCAAGCTACATTTGACTTTATTTCCAACCTCGAAAGGTTCCCCAAACCTTTCGAGCTGTGTGGAGGTGGGATAGAAATCAGGTTTCTACGAAACTACTGATTTCTGTCTCACTTTTTTATTTTTGTTTGACATTAGAATTGTCAGAATTTATAATATAAGTATAAATTAAATGACAGCATTGTCAGCATATCATGAATTGTTTGACTAGGGTTCTTTATTCGTTTTTTAGGAGAAAGAAGGGATTTGTATGAAGAAAAAGTCGGTTGTATCTTGGATACTGGAATTTGTCTCTCTTCACAAATTTTATTTTATTGTTAGTCTTGTTTTTGCCTTTTTATCTGTTTTGTGTGGATTTTTGCCTTATTTTTTTGTGGGTAATATCATCAATCAGCTTTTACAAGGCAATCGAGATTGGAATTTTTATGTCCTTCAGTCCATTTGGATAGGACTGGCATGGATAGCACATTGGGGATTTCACGGGATTTCGACACTCTTGTCTCACACAGCAACTTTTAAGATTTTAGCAGAAATGCGCTATCGTTTGACAGAGAAATTGGCCAAATTGCCTCTGGGAACGGTTTTAAGTCAATCTTCTGGAACTTACAAAAATATCATTGTTGAGCGAGTGGATGCCACAGAAGTAACCTTGGCGCACTTAATTCCTGAGTTTACATCTGGGCTATTTGGTCCCTTTATTATCTTAATTGCCATGTTGGTGATTGATTGGCGCCTAACTTTGCTTTCGCTACTGACAATCCCGATTGTTATCTTAGCTTATGGGAATATGCTACGCAAGAGCGAAGGTGATTTTGAAAATACAGTAGAGAAAACGAAGAAGCTCAATGATACAGCAGTAGAATACATCAATGGGATTGAAGTCATCAAGGTTTTTGGAAAAGAGAAATTTTCTTACGATAAATTTGTCAAGGCTGTCAAAGAAGGAGCTGATTGCTTTATTGAATGGATGCGCAAGTGCGTAGTTGAAATGGGCATTGTTACAGCTTTCTTACCGTCCGGCTTGCTTTTCTTACTCCCTTTTGGAACTCTCTTTTACCTTCAAGGTAGCCTAACAGCTAGCAACTTTATTTTACTGATCATTCTGTCTCTTAGTCTTTTGACGCCGTTTATTTTAGTGGCTTCCTATATGGATGATCTACGGAAAATTGCGACAATCTTTGGTGAAGTGATTGTTATTTTGGAAAAACCTGATTTGCCTCGTCCAACAGAATTAACGGACATTCCAAAGGGAACAGAACTTCAAATGACAGATGTTAGTTTTGGTTATTCAGATGAGGAAGAAGTATTGCATAGTATTTCCTTAACGATTGAGCCTGATACAGTAACTGCTCTTGTCGGTCCCTCTGGCTCAGGGAAATCTACGATTGCTAAACTTCTAGCTTCTTTCTGGGATGTTAGTTCTGGTAGTATTACCTTTGGTGGCGTGGACATTCGAAACCTACCTCTTGATTATTACAGTCGTCAGATTGCCTATGTCACACAGGATAATTACCTTTTTGATGGAACGATTATGGAAAATATCCGTATGGGTAATTCCGCTGCTTCAGACGAAGACGTGATAGAGATTGCTCGCAAATGTGGCTGTTATGATTTCATTATGAAGTTGGAAAATGGGTTTGAAACGCGCGTTGGTACTGGCGGCGGTCATTTATCTGGTGGAGAACGGCAGCGAATTGCGATTGCACGAGCTATGCTGAAAGATGCACCGGTTATCATTTTGGATGAAGCAACGGCTTATACTGACCCCGAAAATGAAGCTCTCATTCAGTCTAGTATTGCTCGTTTGATTGAAGGCCGTACACTCCTTGTCATTGCTCATCGTCTTTCAACGATTGCAAGTGCAGATCAGATTGTTGTGGTCAATGACGGGCGTATTGAAGCAAAAGGAAAACATGCAGATTTGCAGAAGACTTGTCCGCTTTATGCTTCTATGTGGCAGGCTCATCTTGCAGTAAAGGATAGCGATCAAATGACAGAAGGAGGATTGGCAGATGCTTAGTACATTGAAAAAATTCTTTGATTTTTGTACAGAAGAAGATCGCAAGAAATTCTACACTTCTGTTTGTTTAGGGGTTCTAAAAGCTTTCATTATTGCTTTTCGGATTCCAGCTATTGGGTTGGTTGTTATGGCTATCATTAACAATGATGTTTCTATGCAGACTGTATGGCTCTCTCTCGGAATTATGCTCTTGTCTGTTATTCTTAACATTTGGATTAGCTTGAAAATTACAATGTTGCAGACAGAAGCGGGCTATCATACATGTACTCATAAGCGGATTGAAATTGCTGAACACATGCGCTACCTGCCAATGGGGTATTTTAATCAAAATAGTCTGGGACAAATCACCAGCGTTACAACCAATACACTTGAAAGTCTAGCAGATGTTGCTACTCGGGTTGTCATGATGACGTTGGAAGGATTCCTAACAGCAGGAACTATTACGGTTCTTGTATTTATCTACGATTGGAAAATTGGTTTGATTTTGTTGGCAGGCTTGATACTGTTTCTCTTGCCAAATGGATTGATGCGTTGGCAAGCTGGAAATGTGTCAGAAGCTAAACAACAAGCTGATACAGATTTGGTAGCAGTTGTGCTAGAATACAGTCAAGGGATAGCGGAAGTAAAGAACTATAATATTGTTCAATCATCGGCTAAAAAACTATCGCGTGCTATTGAGAATAAAAGGCATTTAGATACAAAGCTGACTTGGGTTACCTCGCCTTATATCGCTCTGCAAGGGATGATTACCAAGCTGACTGGAACGATTATGGGGCTGTTCTCCATTTACTTTTACCTGCAAGGAAGTATGAGTCTTTTGATTTGTATCATGATGCTCATCAGTGCTTTTATGATTTACGAAAGTCTGGACGGAGTTGGTAGTTTTTCTTCTCTTCTTCGCATTGTTGATTTATCGGTTGATATGGTCAATAAAGTTTTGTCGATTATACCAATGGATATTAGCGGAAAAGATTTGCAGCCAAAAACCAGCAATATCAAGCTGGATCATGTCAGTTTCTCCTATGAGAGTAAGAAAATTATTGATGATGTATCGTTGGACATTCCAGAAAAGACAACGACAGCTCTGGTAGGGCCTTCTGGTTCTGGAAAGACAACTCTTTGCAATCTCATTGCCCGTTTCTGGGATGTAGAGAGTGGCAGCATCAGCTTAGATGGTCATGATGTAAAAGAATACAGCTATGACAGCCTTATTCGTAATTTCAGTTTTGTTTTTCAAACAGTTTATCTGTTTGAAGATACCATTGAAAATAACATTAAATTTGGAAAACCAGATGCCAGTCATGAAGAAGTTGTAGCTGCTGCGAAAAAAGCTGCTTGTCATGACTTTATCCTGTCTTTGCCAGAGGGTTATCAGACCAAGATTGGTGAAGGCGGAGCCAGTCTCTCAGGCGGGGAGCGGCAGCGGATTTCCATTGCTCGTGCCATTATCAAGGAAGCTCCAATTATTATTTTGGACGAAGCAACTGCTAATGTCGACCCAGAAAATGAAGAAGCGCTTATGCAAGCCATTCATTCTTTAACAAAGAATAAAACCATTATTATGATTGCTCATCGGCTAAAAACAGTAGAGCATGCCGATCAAATTATTGTTCTTAATCAAGGTCGTATAGTTGAGCAAGGCAAGCACCAAGAATTGCTTGCCAAACGAGGTTTATATAGCCGATTTATTCAGGAAAGACGCAGTGCTGCCAGCTGGCGGATACAGGCTTAATTTACAAACAAAAAGATTGTTGTTCATGTGCAACGGTCTTTTTATATTTAAGCTGTTAATTTAAAATAACCATAAGAAATGGTATAATAAGATGTTATAGAGAACAATCAATGAAGAGGTATCCATGAACGAAATCAAATGCCCCAACTGCGGGGAAGTTTTTACAGTTAATGATAGCCAGTACAGTGAGCTTTTGTCGCAGGTTCGAACTGCAGAGTTTGACAAGGAGATTCATGCTCGGATTGAGCAGGCGTTAGCTCTGGAAAAACAAAAGGCACAGAATGAGCAACAGCAGGTCTTAAGTCAGAAAGAGTCTGAAATCCAGGAACTCAAGGCGACTATTTCCAATTTTGAATCACAAAAGGAGCTGATAAAAAAGGATACGGAGCAGGCTCTGTCTGAAAAACTCATCAATAAAGACAAGGAGTTGCTGGGCTTGCGGTCGCAACTGGATCGTATGAAGCTGGAACACCAAAATGAGCTGCAAGCTTCGTTGACAAATATTGAAAAAGAACGCGACCAAATCCAAAATCAGCTTTTATTGCAAGAGAAAGAAAATGAATTATCCCTTGCATCTGTTAAACAAAATTACGAAGCTCAGCTAAAGGCGGCCAATGAACAAGTAGAATTTTACAAGAACTTTAAAGCACAACAATCTACTAAAGCGATTGGAGAGAGTTTAGAGCATTACGCTGAAAGCGAATTTAACAAGGTTCGCAGTTTTGCCTTTCCAAATGCTTACTTTGAGAAAGATAATCAGGTTTCTGCACGAGGCTCCAAAGGGGATTTCATTTTTCGTGAGGAAGATGAAAACGGAGTAGAAATCATTTCTATTATGTTTGAGATGAAAAATGAAGCAGATGGTACTGAGAAAAAGCATAAAAACGCTGATTTTTACAAAGAATTGGACAAGGACCGCAGGGAAAAGAAATGTGAGTATGCTGTTTTGGTGAGTATGCTGGAAGCAGACAATGACTATTTCAACACTGGCATTGTTGATGTTAGCCATGAGTATGAAAAAATGTATGTGGTTCGTCCTCAATTTTTTATCCAGCTCATTGGACTTTTACGCAATGCAGCGCTCAATTCTCTTAAATACAAGCAGGAGTTGGCTCTGGTTCGGGAGCAAAATATTGACATTACTCACTTTGAGGATGATTTAGAAACCTTTAAAGTAGCGTTTGCGAAGAATTACAACTCAGCTTCTAAGAATTTCAATAAGGCAATCGAAGAGATTGACAAAGCTATTAAGCGAATGGAAGCAGTTAAACAGGCGCTTCAGACATCAGATAATCAACTGCGCTTGGCCAACAACAAACTTGATGACGTGTCTGTCAAAAAATTAACCCGTAAAAATCCAACCATGAAAGCTAAATTTGAAGCTTTGAAGGAGTAGATTTATAAAAATTATGAAAGATAATGATACTGAATATAAAAAATTGGTAAAAGATTTAGGTGAAGCAATAAGACAACAAAAATTAGTTATTTTTGTTGGCGCAGGAGTCTCTATTTCTCAAGGGTATCCGAACTGGAATAATTATATTGAACATCTTATTAAATACTGGCAAGGGCAGATTTTGGCTGAAAGTAGCGAGAAAAATCTTGGTAGAGAGCATCATTTGATTTTTGATTTAATTAGTAAATCTGATATTAGCAATAAACGCAAAGTTGATCTAGTTAACTATGAATTAAAAAAAGTTTTTGGTGAAGATTTTGAAAAAAGGCGATTAGATTTTGAAAGAGGATATTTCAAAAATCTGCTTCCTTATTCAATGGTTAATCCAATATTAGAATCTTTAGCAAGTTTAGATGCAATATTTATAACTTCAAATTATGATTATGAAATTGAAAATCATACTAAACGTTTAAAGAATACTGTAGTAACAATCAATGATTTAAACGAATTTCAGTATAAGAAAAATGGTAAGTTACAATTTGGAGACGTTCTGCACATTCATGGTACTCCTGATTGTGATGTAGACTACTTTGTTAGTTCGTCAGCAGATTATTCAAAAACATATTTGAAGGCTAGGGAAAACTTTGATAGTTTAGTAAAATGGTTTAAAAATACAAAACCAACTGTACTATTTATTGGTGCTGGACTTGAAGAGGATGAAATCTTATCATTGCTTCATGAGGGGAGTAAAAATTATGCATTAATGAAGTCAGAAAATACAGGCAATTCAAAAGTTGATGAACGCTATAAAAACATTGTTGAAGAATTTTTTAATTTTGAAAATCATACTCAGATTATATGGTTTGGAGATAAATTTGAGGATTTACCGATTTTTATAGAGAAATTGGTTTCAGATATAAATGAAGAACTGGGAGTGCATGAATTTCATAGTGAGTGGAATAAACTTTTAAATCCTTCGAGAGAACAAAAGAAATACAATCAATCGTTGGATAATATTTCTACTGATTCTCATTATCTATTTTCTCTTATCAATAAAGTTATTGAAATTAATAATAATGATCTAAACAATTTATTATTAAAAGGTATTCTCCAAGGAGAAACGCTGAAGAAAATCAAAACTAATTCATTTCCAGTATTTTGGAAATTTATTGCTAAAAGCACCGAAAAGCTAACTGCTAATGAATGGAAAACAATTTATGGCATCCTTATCCAAGGAAATCAAAGATATTTCATGGATGATATGTACGAGGTCTATCTTCAGGTGATAGAACAAAAAATATTTTCCAATGAAGAAGTAAATGAACTCAGAAAAATTTTAGCAAGAGATAGAGATGTTATTAATTCTAGTTTCAATCAAGATAGGACACTACTAGGTTACTGGTTTGTAAATACTTTTGAATATAGCGATGTCTATTTATATACAGAAGATGATCAGGAAATAGAAGTTAATTTAAATTCAGATTGTGTTAAAAAATTGAATCAAATACTAAGTTCTTCTCAGCATTTTAACTATTATTCAATAACTGAACTTTTAAAAGAAGGTAATAATATTAAGTTATTTTATAACCTTTTGAAATCTAGGAGATTGCTGATTGAAGGAAAAGATTTTATAGAAAGTGTTTCTGAGGAACTGTTAAAGAATCGGTTGGTTCAAAAAATATTAGTTCGAATTGATTACGAGACTGATTTGAACCTAGATTTAGTAAATAAATTAATAGATTCTATTAATTTTTCTGACATTCACTTTGGAGAAGAATTAAATACATTTGTTGAGAAACGCAGAAGTATTATTGAGTCTAAAAATATAGAAATGCCAGAAAAGCTTTATCGAAACATGATATCCCCAATGGAAGGAGGCTTTGTTTCACAGTTTTCATTTTTAACTCAAGAAGACATTGCAGAGTATGATGAACCTAAATTGTTAGATATTTTAGTAAATACAACGGATAGAGAAAGACGTGCGTCATTCTTAGAAGAAGAAACTGTTTTTGAAACTGAAAACTTCTTAATGAGTATCTTAAAAGCTTCAAATGAATTATCTGAAAAAATTTCTAAATTGTTGGAAAATCATGTTGAAGATTTGTATATAAAGTATAAGCGGCTTTATGTAGAGATTGCTATTTCACCGGAAATCTCGAATGAGCTAAGAAATGCAATCAAAAGAGAATGTTTAGAACGATTTGAAAAAGAATCGTTTAATAGTAATGATGAAAAATTCTTTAATTACTTTGTAACTCAGAAAAATAATGAAAAAACGATTTTTAAAAAATTACTTACTGTTGACCCAAATAAACTATCAACTTTGAGAGATGATAGCGGGCATCTAGATATGCTTCATTTTATAAATAGTGAACTGGGATCATACTTGCAATGTTTGGTATCCCTAATTGTTAATCATTCAGAATATAGTCCTAAAATTATTCAGAAAGTCGATGAGCTTGAAGATTCAAGTTATAAAGAAATTGCACAAGGCGTCCTTATCAGTGAGTACGACGTTAAAGAAATTGATGTAACATACCATACTTTTTTAGGGTATGCATATTATCATTCCACAGTGACCTCAGAAGCTGCTGAAATTTTTACAGATGTTATTAAAAAACTTCTAAAAGAAAAAATTGAAGATAATCAAATTCTAAATAAAGTCTATATGATTGCTTTGGAGTGCATCGACCCAATCAAAGAGCATCTTGAATTATCAAAGAATAATTATGGCATTATGATCAACACTATCTTTATGGAGAAATATGAATTTAAATATTATAAACAGTGGTTACAAGAATTATTTAGACATGATTCAACAGTAAACTATTTAGAAACAATTTCTAATTTGTTGTACCGAGATAACGTTAATAAAGATAGATTAATTCAGTTTATTATGGAATTCAAAAATTTTGTATCAAGCTATAAATTTAAACTGTCTTTGCATAGAATAAAATATAAGTTGAATCAAGAAGACATGGGAGATTTCCCTCTGATAAAAAGTTATTTTTTGTTGCTATTAGAGAATAATAAGTTAGAGAATGATTTATATTATTTAGAAACGATAAAAGGCATATTCCCTTTATTGTCTTCAAAAGAAAGAATGAATGTATTACAAAATATTAGAGAACAAAAAAATTGTACACCTCTTGAAATTGAAGAAATTCAAAAAATAATTAACAATTTGAACTCATGAGTATATCTTTGAAACCAAAAAATACTTGGTGTATTTAAGAGAAAACTGACCCGCAAAAATCCAACCATGAAAGCTAAGTTTGAGGCGTTGAAGAACGACTAGGAGGAAAGAAACTATGCAGATACGACAAGTAACCTTGAAAGACATAGAAGCCTTGCTCCCCCTCTATGAAGATTTAGGCTATCCGACGACTGCTTCAAGTCTGACTAGATGTTTAGATACAGCTTCATTATGGCTCTTGTGGTGCTGAAAAAAACAAGGAATTTAATCAACTACTAATAGAATTTTTAGCAGAATAAGGAATCAATGAACGGAATTATCAATTTAAAAAAAGAAGCTGGAATGACCTCGCATGATGCGGTTTTTAAACTGCGTAAAATTTTAGGAACTAAAAAAATCGGTCATGGTGGTACTTTGGACCCAGATGTGGTGGGTGTCTTGCCCATTGCAGTCGGAAAGGCAACGCGATTAGTAGAATTTATGCAGGATGAAGGCAAAATCTATGAGGGAGAAGTTACTTTAGGTTTTTCGACAACGACAGAGGATGCCAGTGGAGAACAGGTGGCTTTCAGTCCTGTGACGGAAATGTTGGATGAAAAATTAGTGGATCAAGTCATTGCCAGTATGGTTGGAGAACAGACCCAAGTGCCCCCTATGTACTCGGCTGTCAAGGTCAATGGACGAAAACTCTATGAGTATGCTCGAGCTGGGGAGGTAGTAGAGCGACCAAAGCGTCAGGTGATAATTTACAACTTTGAGCGGACAGGAGCTATTGTCTATGAAAGTGACTTGGCACGTTTTCCTTTTCGAGTTAAATGCAGCAAGGGAACCTATGTGCGAACATTGGCAGTTGATTTAGGAGCGAAGTTGAATTATGCTTCCCACATGTCTAAACTAACTCGCACTGCTGCGGCTGGCATGGATTTGAAAGAAGCTTTGACTTTAGTAGAAATTGACGAGAAGGTGAACAAAGGCGACTTTTCATTTTTGCAGCCCATTGAATTTGGCATAGGAGATTTACCTAAGGTAAACCTTACGGAAGAGCAGGTTGAAGAAGTGCGATTTGGACGCTTTATTCATATAGATACCAAGGCAGAACAGGTGGCTGGCTTTTATCAAGGGAAATTACAAGCCATTTTAGAAAAGCGCGACAAAGAATATAAACCTAGAAAAGTATTTCTTTAAAATTTTGTGATAAAATAGTTAAGTGATGAAAACGATTAGAATAAAAAATGAAAAAGACATTCAGCAAATTGAACACACAGTATTAGTGCTAGGGTATTTTGACGGGTTACATAAAGGACATCAAGCTTTGTTTGCTGAAGCGAGAAAAATGGCAGCAGAAAAGCATTTGAAGATTGCAGTGCTGACATTTCCAGAATCTCCCAAATTGGCCTTTGTACGCTACCAGCCTTCTTTAATGCTTCATTTGACTAGTCCAGAAGATCGCTTGCAGCAAATGGAAAATCTTGGTGTAGACTACCTTTATTTGATTGATTTCACCAGCCAGTTTGCTCGTAATACGGCTGAACAATTTTTTACAAAATACATCTCACGTTTGAAAGCAGAAGCAGTCATTGCGGGATTTGATTACCATTTTGGTTCAGATCGAGGCAATGCAGAAGATTTGGAGAAACTATTTGACGGACAAGTTATCGTAGTTCCTTCTGTAAATTTCAATGGAGAAAAAGTTAGTTCAACTCGCATTCGAGAAACAGTACTAGCAGGAAATGTAGCAGAAAGCAATCAATTGTTAGGCTATTCGTTATCCACTAGAGGAATTGTCGTTCATGGCAATGCAAGAGGGCGAACGATTGGCTATCCAACAGCAAATCTTGCTCCGCTAGATCGGGTTATTTTACCAGCCGATGGTGTCTATGTGGTTGATGTAGAACACGATGGAAAGATGTATCGCGGGATGGCTAGCGTCGGCAAAAATGTCACTTTTGAAGGAGATGAACTTCGTTTTGAAGCTAATATTTTTGATTTTTCACAAGATATTTACGGTGATACTATTCGTATTTTTTGGTTGGATAAAATCCGAGATATGGTAAAATTCGATAATGTGGACAAACTAGTCAAACAACTGCAGGCTGATGAGGAAATCGCAAGATATTGGACACCTAAAAACGCAAACCACTAAATCATGTAGTAAGCTTCTTATTTTTCCTAAAAAAATAGGAGAAAATTTGTAAAAATACCTAGTAATCTTACATAAAATTTAGTATAATGATAACAGTTACAAATAATAAGAAGAGAAATGCATGGTTACACTATTTTTATCACCGAGTTGTACAAGTTGTCGCAAGGCGCGTGCATGGCTATCCAATCATGAAGTTCCTTTTGAGGAGCACAATATCATGACGAGCCCTTTATCTGCACCCGAATTACAACATATTCTTTCTCTGACGGAGAATGGAACAGACGACATTATTTCAACTCGTTCAAAAATTTTTCAAAAATTAAATTTGGATGTTGAAAATTTATCAATTTCTGAATTGCTTCGTTTAATTGAGGAAAATCCAAGCCTTTTGCGTCGCCCGATTATTCTGGAAGACAAGCGAATGCAAATTGGATTTAACGAAGATGAAATCCGTGCGTTTTTGCCTCGCGGATATCGAAAACAGGAATTGCGCGATGCAACTTTAAGAGCTGAGATTGAATAATATGAATAAAAACTATCGTTACCCACTAGACATATCGTGGAGCACTGAAGAGCTTGCTTCAGTGCTTTCTTTTTTGAATGATGTTGAGCAGGCTTATGAAGAAAAAATAACAGCAGAAGAAATACTATCATCTTACAAACTCTTCAAAAAAATTGTTCCAAGCAAAGCTGAAGAAAAGCGGATTGGACGTGAATTTGAAATAGCAAGTGGCTATTCCTTATATCGAGCTGTTCAAGCTGCAAAACAAAAGGAGAAAGGAATGTTTTCTCTTGGAAAAGAAATTTAATTTTGCCAAACAAATTGTACTGAATGCGGCTTCTTATATCAAAGAGCATTTGAATGATCAGTTGCAAATTGAGACTAAGTCCAGTCCGACTGATTTAGTAACTCAAATGGACAAAGAAGTTCAAGATAATTTAGTAACCTGGATTTTAGAAGCTTATCCTGCGGATCACATTTTAGCTGAGGAGAATGGTTTACGACATTCTATTTCAGATGGCAATGTTTGGGTCATTGATCCTATTGACGGCACGAATAATTTTGTGGCACAAAAAGCAGATTTTGCTGTTGTTCTGGCTTATTTTGAAAATGGCATTGGTCAATTTGGTATTATTTATGATGTGATAGGAGATAAGTTGTACCACGGTGGTGGGCAATTTGATGTCTATTGCAATGAGCAGAAATTGCCACCTTACCAAGATCGCCCTTTAAATCAATTTTTAATAGCTTCAAATGCTGGGATTTTTGAGCGCAATGATTGGGGAATTGCTGATTTGGCGAAAGAAACTTTAGGAGTTCGAGTGTATGGAAGTGCTGCAATCAGCTTTAGTAAGGTTTTGTCAGGTCAACTGTTGACCTATATTTCCTATATTTGGCCTTGGGATTATGCTGCTGCTTCCATTATGGGAGATAAATTAGGATATACGACAGTGACATTTGATGGTAAGCAGCCTGATTTTGAAAGTCATCAGGGGATTATGATGATTCCAATGATGAAATTGGACGAAATTAAAACATACATATATCGAAAGCGAGAGGATTAGATGCATTTTCCAAAAGGGTTTAAAGAAAAATACTACAATCTTTTGGGAGAGGAGGCTCCCTCTTTTTTTCTAACTTTCGATGAGGAGCCAGTTTCCGCTTTCCGAGTCAATCCATTAAAAGAGCAGCAAAAAACTTTTCCAAAACCTATTCCTGATACGAACTGGGGTCATTATGGCAAAGTTTCTGGAAAATCAATAGAGCATATCACAGGATTAGTCTATTCACAAGAACCTGCTGCACAAATGGTTGCCCAGGCTGCAGCACCACAACAGAATATGAAAGTACTTGATTTGGCAGCAGCGCCGGGTGGAAAATCCACTCACCTATTGTCATACTTGAATAATACAGGTATTCTTGTTTCCAATGAAATCAATCCAAAACGTTCTAAAGTGTTAGTAGAAAATATTGAGCGTTTTGGAGCGAGAAATATTGTGGTGACGAATGAGTCAGCTGGCAGATTAAGCCAGATCTTTCAGGGCTATTTTGATATGATTGTCTTAGATGCACCATGTTCTGGTGAAGGAATGTTTAGAAAGCAGCCAGAAGCAACGGAGTATTGGAGCGAGACTTATCCTGCTCAATGTGCACAGCTTCAACGTGAGATACTAGCGGATACTTTGAAAATGTTGACAACTGGTGGTGAACTGATTTACTCTACTTGCACTTGGGCACCAGAAGAAAACGAGGAAATCGTTGACTGGCTGTTAGAAAACTATTCCCTTGAATTGGTTGAAATTTCAAAAATCAATGGTATGGTGGCTGGTATTCACTTTTCGGAAACTGCACGCATGTATCCTCATCGTTTTAAGGGTGAAGGACAATTTGTTGCAAAATTTCGTTTTTATGGTGAGCAGTCAGCTAAAAAAATAAAAGCCAAAAAGAGCAATCTGACATCGGAGCAGAAGACGTTGTGGCAGGAATTTCAAAAACAACATTTGGCTTTAGAGTTAAATGGCGATTTACAGACTTTTGGAGATCATTTATATCTATTGCCACTAGGTCTTCCAGATCTATCGAAACTCAAAATTGCCAGAAATGGCTTGCACCTAGGTGTTTTTAAGAAAAAACGATTTGAACCGAGTTTTGCTTTGGGACTGGCTTTAAAACCAAGTGAAGTAAAGCACATAATTGAAATTGATGAAGAGCAGTTTAAAAAGTACGTTGCTGGGGAGACAGTCAATCTCAATCAGAACCCTGCAAATGGTTGGTATCAAGTTGTTATCCAAGGTAATGGTTTAGGGTTTGCAAAAGTGACTGGAAATATTCTGAAAAATTATTTTCCAAAAGGCCTGAGATTTCAATAAAGAATCTTTCCAAATATCTAAAGATATGTTATAGTGAGATTAGATGTGAAAAGATTAGGGAAATCTTAGAATGAAAATGCTTTCACATCTGAAAAGGAGTTTCATGTGATTAAACACAAAAAAATACTTTGGGCAGTCACTCTCGTGATTTGCAGCATCGGTCTTTCAGCTTGTTCTTCCTGGATTAACCGCGGTGAGGCGATAACAGCAGTTGGCTCAACAGCTCTACAACCGTTGGTTGAAGCAGTCGTGGACAAATACACCGAAGAAAATCCGAAAAAAATTGTCAATGTGCAAGGTGGAGGATCGGGAACAGGATTATCACAAGTCCAATCTGGTGCAGTAGATATTGGAAATAGCGATTTATTTGCAGAAGAAAAAGACGGAATCAAGGCTAAAACTTTGGTGGATCACCAAGTTGCTGTAGCGGGTACTGCGATTATTGCAAATAAAGGAATTAAAGTAAACAACTTAACCACAGAGCAGCTACGTAAAATTTTTACCGGAGAATACACCAATTGGAAGCAAGTTGGTGGTCAAGATTTGGAAATTACCATCATCAACCGTGCCGTTGGTTCTGGTAGTCGAGCAGTTTTTGATAGTGTTATTATGAATGGCAAAGAAGCTAAGCAAGCGCAAGAGCAAGATTCTAACGGAATGGTCAAAACGATTGTTTCGCAAACTCCAGGTGCCATTTCTTATTTAGCTTTTTCTTATGTTGATACTAGTGTGAAAAGATTAAACTTGAATGGTTATAAGCCAACGAAGAAGAATGTGACGACGAACAACTGGCCTATTTGGTCTTATGAGCATATGTATACTAAGGGAGAACCTAACAAATTAGCTAAAAAGTTTCTAGAGTATATGATGACAGCAGAAGTCCAAAATAATATTGTTGGTAAAATGGGCTACATTCCGATTAACGATATGAAGGTTACTCGTAGTCTTGACGGAACTATCAGCTCAAAGTAAAAGAAAGAATTTAGGAATAACATGAACGAAGTAGCAAAAAAAATGCTGACAAAGTCAAAAAACTCTCGTTTAGAAACATTTGGAAAAACCATTACTTTTCTTTGCATGAGTTTAATTGTTTTTGTCGTCGCAATGATTTTATTATTTGTAGCGGAGAAAGGACTTTCGACTTTCTTTGTTAATAAAGTAAACATCTTCAGTTTTCTTTTTGGAATAAGGTGGAATCCATCCGGTAAGGAATTCGGTGCTTTACCAATGATTTTGGGCTCTTTCCTCGTAACTCTCCTATCAGCTTTATTGGCAACACCATTTGCAATTGGAGCAGCTGTTTTTATGACGGAGGTTTCCCCTAAAGGCTCAAAAATTCTGCAACCAGCGATTGAACTTCTAGTCGGAATTCCATCAGTTGTGTATGGATTTATTGGATTACAGGTAGTTGTTCCCTTTGTTCGCAGTATCTTTGGTGGAACAGGTTTTGGAATCTTGTCAGGGATTTTTGTTCTCTTTGTCATGATTTTACCAACGGTGACCTTTATGACAACAGATAGCCTGCGTGCTGTACCGCGGCATTATCGAGAAGCTAGTATGGCAATGGGAGCGACTCGTTGGCAAACGATTTGGCGTGTGACGCTAAAAGCAGCTCGCTCAGGTATTTTTACAGCTATTGTCTTTGGAATGGCTCGTGCCTTTGGTGAAGCTTTGGCGATTCAAATGGTTGTCGGGAATTCAGCGGTTATCCCAACTTCTCTGACAACACCTGCTGCAACCTTGACTTCTATTTTAACAATGGGAATCGGAAATACCGTTATGGGAACTGTTAATAATAACGTTCTGTGGTCGCTTGCTCTGGTTCTGCTTTTGATGAGTTTAGCCTTCAATACTGTGATTAAATTGATTACAAAGGAAAGAGGTAAGAAGAACTATGCACGCTAAAAAAATGGATAAATTAGCAACAGGCGTCCTCTATACCATTGCAGGAATCATTGTTGCTATTCTCGCTTCCTTGATTTTGTATATCTTAGTAAGGGGCTTACCTCATGTTTCGTGGAAATTCTTGACTGGTCAATCGTCTTCATACCAAGCGGGTGGAGGAATTGGAATTCAGCTTTATAACTCATTGTTTTTGTTAGTTATTACCTTGATTATTTCCATTCCTTTATCAATGGGAGCAGGAATTTACTTATCTGAATATGCGAAGAAAGGCCTGGTAACAGATTTTGTCAGAACTTGTATTGAAATTTTATCATCTTTGCCTTCCGTTGTTGTCGGTCTCTTTGGATATTTGATTTTTGTTATTCAATTCCAATATGGTTTTTCAATCATTTCTGGTGCTCTGGCTTTAACTGTATTTAATTTGCCACAGATGACACGTAGTGTAGAAGATAGCTTACAGCATGTGCATCACACACAGCGTGAAGCTGGACTTGCTCTTGGCATTTCTCGCTGGGAAACGATTGTCCATGTCGTCGTTCCAGAAGCATTACCAAGTATTGTGACGGGGATTGTCCTAGCTTCTGGTCGTATTTTTGGGGAAGCTGCTGCGCTTATCTATACAGCAGGTCAGTCTGCCCCAGCACTTGACTGGTCAAATTGGAATATTTTCAGTGTAACTAGTCCAATTTCTGTTTTTCGTCAAGCTGAAACTTTGGCTGTTCATATTTGGAAAGTCAATAGTGAAGGAACGATTCCCGATGCAGTAGAAGTGTCAGCTGGGTCAGCAGCAGTGCTTCTTATCTTTATTTTAATCTTTAACCTTGGAGCTCGTAAGCTCGGAAGTTACCTGCATAAGAAATTAACATCTGCCTAAAAGGAGAAGAAATGACAGAATATAACTGGAATGAAAAACATATTGTTACTTTTCCTGAGGAAGAGGTTGTTTTATCAACGAAGGATTTGCACGTTTACTATGGTAAAAACGAATCCATTAAAGGGGTTGATATGCAGTTCAAGAAAAATAAGATTACAGCTCTTATCGGGCCTTCAGGTTCTGGTAAATCAACCTATCTTCGCAGCTTGAATCGGATGAATGATACGATTGACATTGCTAAGGTTACTGGTGAGATCTGGTATGAAGGAATTGATATTAACCGTCCAGATATCAATGTCTATGAAATGCGGAAACATATCGGAATGGTCTTTCAAAGACCAAATCCTTTTGCCAAATCTGTTTACCGCAACATCACCTTTGCGCATGAACGTGCCGGTGTTAAGGATAAGAAAATCTTAGATGAAATTGTAGAAACATCTCTAAAACAAGCGGCTCTGTGGGAACAAGTAAAGGATGACCTTCATAAATCTGCTTTGATGTTATCAGGCGGTCAGCAGCAACGTCTCTGCATTGCCAGAGCCATTTCCGTGAAGCCAGAAATACTTCTAATGGATGAACCTGCTTCTGCACTTGATCCAATTGCAACCGCGCAGTTAGAAGAAACGATGTTAGAGTTGAAGAAGAACTATACGATTATCATCGTGACCCACAGCATGCAGCAGGCGGCACGTGCTAGTGACTATACCGGTTTCTTCTATCTTGGTGATTTAATTGAATATGATGAAACAGCCAATGTTTTCCAAAATGCTAAGTTGCAGTCTACGAATGACTATGTTTCTGGTCATTTTGGCTAAGAAAATTGCTGATTAATTAGAATTAATTAAAGGACTATCAGAATGACAGAACCTATTTTACAAATCAAGGACTTGTCGGTTTATTATAATAAAAAGAAAGCTCTCAATAGTGTATCATTAGATATACTACCGCAGGAGATTACCGCTTTGATTGGTCCTTCTGGATCAGGAAAATCAACCCTTTTAAAGGCAATCAATCGCATGGGAGATTTAAATCCAGAGGTGACAACGACAGGCACTGTAATTTATAATGGGCACAATATTTACAGCCCACGGACAGATACGGTGGAGCTTCGCAAAGAAATTGGAATGGTTTTTCAACAGCCCAATCCATTTCCAATGACGATTTATGAAAATGTTGTTTATGGTTTGCGGATCAATGGTGTTAAGGACAAAGAAGTGTTAGATGAAGTTGTTGAAACTTCACTAAAGGGAGCATCCATTTGGGATGAAGTAAAAGATCGTTTACATGACTCAGCGATTGGCTTGTCAGGCGGTCAGCAACAACGTGTTTGTGTGGCTCGCGTTTTAGCAACGAGTCCGAAAATCATTCTTTTAGATGAGCCAACGTCGGCACTTGATCCCATTTCTGCAGGAAAAATTGAAGAAACACTTCATGGGCTGAAAGATCAATATACAATGTTACTTGTGACCCGCTCAATGCAACAGGCTAGTCGTATTTCAGACAAGACTGCTTTCTTCCTAAATGGCGATTTGATTGAGTTTAATGCCACGAAAGAGATGTTCCTCAGTCCGATTCATAAGGAAACGGAAGATTATATCACAGGCAAGTTTGGTTAGAGATTGTAATTGGTCACTACAATATTATGGCTATTCCAATGTTTTGGCGACTACTGATTCTCTATATATTTATATATAAAATGCACATATACTTGTAGACAAGAATTATGTAAAAAGATGGATTTTCGTATAAAATTCTTTAGATCTTAGGAAAGGAAAATTTATGCTTAGAGTACAATTTGAAGAAGACTTAGCAAAACTCCATAACCAATTTTATGCAATGGGAAATGAAGTTTTGTCACAGATTAATCGCACAGTTCGTGCATTTGTGACCCACGACCGCGAATTAGCAAAAGAAGTAATCGAAAAAGACGCAGAAGTGAATGAATATGAAGTAAAGTTGGAGAAAAAATCTCTGGAAATCATTGCTTTGCAGCAGCCTGTTTCGCAAGACTTACGAACCGTTATTACAGTTTTGAAGGCTAGTAGTGATGTGGAAAGAATGGGCGACCACGCTGTTTCCATTGCACAGGCAACGATTCGCATGAAGGGAGAAGTTCGCATCCAGTCTGTTGAGGAAGAAATCAGCAAAATGGGACGCGATGTCAAAAATTTTGTGGAAGCAGCACTTGATCTTTACCTTAATGGCGATGTGGACAAGGCTTACGAAATAGCAGCTATGGATGAGAAAATCAATCAGTATTTTGATGATATTCGTGATTTAGCTACACAAGAAATTAAGGCAAATCCAGATTTGATTGTTACAGGTCGTGATTACTTCCAAGTTATTTCGTACTTAGAACGCATTGGTGATTACGCTAAAAATATCTGTGAATGGGTTGTTTACTTTGAAACAGGTAAAATTGTTGAAATGTAAATACTAACTTAAAAAATTTGAGAATCATTTCTCAGATTTTTTATTTTCCTCTTCTTTTTCCGAATAAGGATATGAGGAGGTTTTTTATGTATAGTATTTCATTTCAGGAAGATTCTTTGTTGCCAAGGGAACGTTTAGTCGCAGAAGGTGCAGAACAATTGAGCAATCAAGAATTGTTATCCATTCTTATCCGCACAGGCAATAAAAAAGAAACTGTTTTTCAAGTTTCTCAACGAATTTTATCAACTATTTCTAGTTTGAATGATTTGCGCAATATGACGCTACAAGAATTGCAATCAATCTCTGGAATTGGTCGTATCAAAGCTATTGAATTGCAAGCCATGATTGAATTAGGCCAGCGAGTCAGTAAGGCAGAATTGATTACGCAAGAGCAAATTTTAGGTAGTCAAAAGTTAGCGAAAAAAATGCAACAGGAATTGGGGCATAAGAAGCAGGAACACCTTGTAGCTTTATATTTGAATACTCAAAACAAAATTATTCATCAGCAGACGATTTTTATTGGTAGTGTGTCACGCAGTATTGCAGAACCACGAGAAATTCTGCATTATGCTGTGAAACACATGGCGACATCCATTATTTTGGTGCACAATCATCCATCAGGAGCTGTACTGCCAAGCAAAAATGACGATGAAGTGACCAAACATGTAAAAGAAGCGTGTGAGCTAATGGGCTTCATCTTACTGGATCATCTCATCGTCGCAGAGAAAGATTATTATAGTTATCGCGAAGAAACAGACTTGATTTAAAGTCTATTGACAACATAGTCAAATAGCATTCGATCTTTAGGGCGTGTTTCAAATAAGAATTCTGGATGCCACTGGACTCCCAGATAAGCGATTTCATCAGTTGTTGTAATGGCTTCAATGGTGTTGTCTTTCGGATCACGGGCAATGACTTCGACATTTTCTGCTAAATCTTTGATACTCTGATGATGGAAAGAGTTGATATGAGATACTTCGCCGTAAATTTTTTCCAAAACAGAATCGGATTTAGTGACTAGTTTTTGAGTAGTATATTCAGCAGAACTGTCTTGCCAATGGTGCTCAATATCTTGATAAAGAGTTCCGCCCATTGCAACATTAAACAATTGCGTACCGCGGCAAACGGTAAAAATTGGTTTTTGTTGCTGGATAGCTTCATGGATTAAGGCTAATTCAAACAAATCACGTTCCAAATAGTAATCATCACTGTCAATTGTTTTTTCTTCGCCATAGAATTGTGGTGATACATTTTGCCCACCCGTTAGGATAAGTTTGTCAATCATCTGGATGTAGCGCCGTGCCATATCTGCATCTCCAATCGGCAATATGATAGGAGTTCCACCAACTTCTTTTACGCCCTCTACAAATCCCTTAGCAGCATAACTCATGATGGCAAATTCATCTTCAGGGTTTGATCTTTCATTTCCAGTAATGCCGATAATAGGTTTCTTCATAAATAAATGTCTGCTCTTTCTAATTGCTTAATGCTCTTTTTTCATAAAATAAAGGAGTGTTTGTAGCTCACTTGTCAAATCAACATATTGAACGACAACATCTTTTGGAACGGTTAAGTGAACAGGAGAAAAACTGAGAATACCTTTTACACCAGCTTCCACAAGAACAGTTGCAACTTCCTGCGCTTTTGCACTAGGAACTGTTAAAATAGCTGTTTTAACATCCACACCTTTTAATTTGTTATTGATTTGTGAAATGCCATAAATAGGAATCCCGTCATTTGTAGTAGTCCCAACTTCAGGATGATCATCTGTATCAAATGCCATAACAATCTTCATTTTGTTCCGTTCGTGGAAACGGTAGTGGAGCAAAGCATGTCCCATGTTACCGATACCAACTAACATCACATTGGTAATGGAATTGTCATGAAGTAAGTCAGCAAAAAAATTCATGAGTTTTTTTACATCGTAACCATATCCACGACGACCTAATTCGCCAAAATAAGAAAAATCTCGACGGACAGTTGCAGAATCAATCCCGATCGCATCTGCGATTTGTTTTGAATTGGCTTTGTCAATTTTTTCGGAATTAAATCGTTTGAAAATCCGATAATACAGAGAGAGCCTTTTAGCAGTTGCGCGTGGAATGGTTGTATTATTTTCAGATTTCACAAAATCACATCCTTTCAAAGACTATTTTATAGAAAGTTTGTGAAAAAATCAACTTATTTGATAAAAATAGAAAAGGAGTAGGACAAAATCAAGAAAATCAAAGATTTTTGGCTTGTTTCCTACTCTTTATTGTTTTACTGATGATTTAAAAATGAGTTTTTAAGCTATTTGTTTATTGTTCTTGTTTAGTGAAAATACCACGTTCTACCAAGCTATCCATTAAGAAATAAAACTTTTCTTGAATGATGTGATTGTCTTCTGATTTAAAAATATTCACTAATCGAAGGCCAGATTTGTCTGTGATATTGATTTTCACACCTGAAAGGTCTTTATTGATAATGATTTTTAATAGAAAACCATCCCCGCTATTGGGAACATTTTCTAATAAGCGTGTTAATTCGTAATTTCCGACTTTTGTTTCGGCAAATGTGTTATCACGCAAAGTAAATTTTTTTACATTTTCTCCAAGAGAGTAACTGTAGGGGCAGTCTTTTAAGTGAATAGTGGTCTGAAAAGCCATCTATTTTATCCTCCTAAAATTTCTTTTAATGTTGTAGTAAATTGTCGAACTTCTTCTGAAGTATTTTGCTCCGAGAAACTAATGCGAATAGATTCCCTTAAGCGTTCTGAATCGCTACCATAAAAAGCTTTAAGCACATGACTTGGCTCAACCGTTCCGGCCGTACAAGCAGAGCCAGTTGAGATAGAGATTCCAGCCAAGTCTAAACGCATGAGCAATAAATCGTTAGCCTGATTTAGAAAGCCAAGATTTACGACATAGGGAAGTAGGTGTGAATCATTATTTATATAGTAATGGATTCCGTCAAGTTCAGAGAGAAGTTGATGTTTCAAACTTTCAACATGTTCCATGTTTTCTTGGTAGCAATTGAGGCTCTCTTTTAGAGCCGCAACCATACCGGCAATAGCCGCTAAATTCTCAGTTCCTGCACGTCTTTTATCCTCTTGATCTCCACCGTGTAAAAATTTGTCAAATTTTACATGATTGAAGTACAAGAAGCCGATGCCTTTTGGACCATGAAATTTATGAGCTGACGCACTCATAAAGTCAATTCCTAGCTCGTCAGGATAGACAGGTAATTTACCTATAACTTGCACAGCATCCACATGATAAGCAGCGGGATGATGTTTCACAATGTCAGCAATTTCTTTGACTGGAAGCAGGTAGCCAGTTTCATTATTGGCATACATGGTTGAGACAAGTATTGTATCTTCTCGAAGGGCTTCTTTTATCTGTTGAGCCGTAATCTCTCCATTTTTAGGTTGGATATAAGTGGCTTCAAAGCCAAATTTATCCACCAGATATTCAATCGTTTCAAGAACCGAATGATGCTCAATAGCAGTAGTAATAATGTGTTTTCCTTGATCTTGATGGGCTAAGGCATATCCTTTTATGGCTGTATTGTTACTTTCTGTCCCACCAGATGTAAAGATGATATGTTGACTATTAGTATGAAGCAGTTCAGCAAGCTCTTGTCGGACTTCGCGAAGAATTTTGCTAGCAGCTCTTCCGGGGCTATGAATGCTAGATGGATTGCCGAAGGTATTTTCCATAACCTGTGTCATAGCAGTAATAGCAGCTTTTGACATGGGAGTTGTTGCTGCATTATCGAAATAAATCAAGATTTCTCCTTATTTCTTTTTATTGTAAGCAAAGAGAGGACTAACTGGTTTTCTTTTATGAATACGAACGATTGCATCTCCGATTAGCTCACTTGCAGTAATGTATTGAACATTTTTTGGAGTTTTTTCTTTGGTTGCAACTGAGTCGGTTACTAGAATTTCTTTGATTGGGGCATTGTCTAACTTTTCAGCAGCTCCCTCAACAAATAAACCATGACTAGAAACTGCATAAATCTCTGTTGCACCCTCACGTTCAACGATTTTTGAAGCTTCCGCAAAGGTACGTCCGGTATTTAAGATATCATCAATGAGAATAGCTTTTTTGCCAGCAACATCTCCGATAATATATCCTTCGTTACGATGAGAATCGTCTTGTGCATAGTCAATAATCGCAATTGGAGCATCTAAATGTTCTGCTAAGCTTCTAGCACGTTTAACACCAGAGTTTTTGGGACTGACCACAACTACGTCCTCGCCAGACAAGCCTTTTTCGCAGTAATGTTTGGCAAAAAGAGGAACGGTGTAAAGATTATCAACAGGGATATCAAAGAAGCCTTGAACTTGGACAGCATGTAAATCTAGGGTTAGAACACGATCAACTCCTGCCTTTACTAGCATATTCGCTACGAGCTTGGCTGTAATTGGTTCGCGAGGAGCGGCTGTACGGTCTTGACGAGCATAGCCAAAATATGGCATCACAACATTGACAGAATTAGCGCTGGCGCGATTGCAAGCATCCACCATGATGAGAAGTTCCATCAAATGATTATTGACAGGAAAACTTGTTGATTGAATGATAAATACATCAAAGCCACGCACACTTTCCTCGATGTTTACTTGAATTTCTCCGTCCGAAAATTGACGTGATGAAAGTTTGCCAAGAGGCACACCAGCAGCTTTAGCGATTTTTTCGGCAATATCGTGATTGGAATTTAGTGCAAACAACTTCATCTGTGCTTTATCCGTCAGTATATCCATGATAACTTATTAAGACTCCTTTTGATTTCTACACTCCATTTTATCAAAAAATAAGTAAAATTTCAGCTTTTTATTCATAAGTTTTGAGCAAATCTTGCAACTTTAGGTTTTGCATATTTATAATGGATATGATGAGCTTGTAAAAAGTAGTCAAATTGTTCTTTACCCATTTCAGCATCTATCACTTCTAGCTCTAATTCGTAGTCTGTTTTGTCAAAATAATGATTCTCATCAAGTGCCATTAAGCCAATAGTGGTTTCTTTTCCATAGCGAATAGTTGTTAAGCTCCCCAGCACCTTTAGTTCATCGAGATTGATAGCAGCGTGAGTCAGCAGTATGCGTATTTCTCCTTCAGGTAGCACACATGTATTGATGAGTGTGTGACACTCTTCTAAAGTGAGAGATTGATTGTATTCCATATTACCGACCTGTTGTGGAATTTTCAAAGTTAATTCGGCACGATTTTCAAAAGCACGGACGCGTAGTGCCATTTTTGCATCTCGGATTGAAAAGTCGGCTGTGTCAATATAGTAGTTTGTCTGTTTGGTAGCTGTTATATCTGAAAACAGCGGTAACAGCTGTTGGTACTCATTTTTTGTCAGAAGTGTTTTGTATTCAATTTCCAGGTGATTCATTTCCCAATCCTTTTCTTTTGTTTGAAAGCGATTTATGTTATAATAAGTATTGTGTTTATTTTATAAAAAAATAAGTAAAATGACAAGGTGATAGTATGGAAGTAGGATGGGAAGAGTTCCTGGATCCTTATATTCAAGCGGTTGGTGAGTTGAAAATCAAACTGCGCGGGATTCGCAAACAATACCGAAAACAAAAGCAGCATTCTCCGATTGAATTTGTAACGGGGCGTGTAAAACCGATAGAAAGCATCAAAGAAAAAATGGCTTTGCGTGGAATTAAAGAAGAAAATCTGGCACAAGATATGCAAGATATAGCTGGTTTGCGCGTAATGGTCCAATTTGTGGATGATGTAGAAGAAGTTTTGGATGTTTTGCGAAAACGTCATGATATGCGGATTATTCAAGAGAGAGACTATATTAAAAATCGTAAAGCTAGTGGTTATCGCAGTTACCATGTTATTATTGAATACCCCGTTGATACCATCAATGGGAGCAAAACGATTTTAGCAGAAATTCAAATTCGTACTCTGTCCATGAATTTTTGGGCAACAATTGAACATTCGCTGAATTATAAATACAAAGGTGAGTTTCCAGATGAAATTAAGAAACGTTTGGAAATTACAGCAAAAATCGCCTATCAATTAGACGAAGAAATGGGAAAAATTCGTGATGATATTCAAGAGGCACAAGCTTTATTTGACCCAATTAGTCGCAAATTGAATGATGGCGTAGGAAATAGTGACGATACAGATGAAGAATACAGGTAAAAGAATAGGGATTATCAGTAATCGCAGACGGCAAAGTCAGGAAATTTGTCGCCAATTGAAACAGAAACTAAAACAAAATCACTTTATTTTGAATGATAATAATCCTGATATTGTCATTTCAATTGGTGGCGACGGGATGCTTTTGTCAGCATTTCACAATTATGAAGATCAGCTAGACAAAGTTCGCTTTGTTGGCGTTCACACAGGACATTTGGGCTTTTATACAGATTATCGAGATTTTGAGTTGGACAAACTAATCGATAATTTAAAATTAGACACAGGCGCAAAGGTGTCTTATCCGATTTTGAATGTGAAAATTTTCCACGGAAATAATGAGATTTGTATAAAACGTGCGTTGAACGAGGCGACGGTCAAGCGTTCTGGACGAACAATGGTCGCTGATATCATTATCAATCAAGTGCATTTTGAGCGCTTTCGTGGTGACGGCATTTCAGTATCAACTCCGACAGGAAGCACAGCTTACAATAAATCGTTGGGTGGAGCTGTTCTGCACCCAACCATCGAAGCTCTTCAGATTGCAGAAGTTGCAAGCTTGAACAATCGTGTGTTTCGGACCTTGGGCTCCTCAATTATTGTCCCTAAGAAAGATAAAATTGAAATTGTGCCGACTTGGAATGACCGACATGCGATTTCGATTGACAATCAAAATTTTATGATAAACAATATTTCTAAAATTGAATTTCAAATTGATCAACATAAGATTAACTTTCTTGCTACACCG
Source organism: Streptococcus sp. HMSC36C04 (assembly GCF_001839535.1). NCBI lineage: Bacteria > Bacillati > Bacillota > Bacilli > Lactobacillales > Streptococcaceae > Streptococcus > Streptococcus sp. HMSC36C04. Next base: position 56,596 of record NZ_KV841591.1, read on the forward strand.
AGTCATACGAGCTTCTGGAATCGTGTCAAAGATGCCTTTATTGGCGAGGTGGAGGAATGAGGTTTGAATTTATCGCAGATGAGCATGTGAAAGTCAAAACATTTCTAAAAAAACATGAAATTTCCAAAAGTTTGCTTGCAAAAATAAAGTTTTCTGGTGGGGATATTCAGGTAAACGGTAAAAAGCAAAATGCCATTTATTTGTTAGATATTGGCGACAAAGTTGCCGTCGATATTCCTGCAGAAGAAGGTTTTGGCAGTTTGCAAGCTGTAGAGAAAGATTTAGAAATTGTCTACGAAGATGAACATTTTCTGATTTTGAACAAGCCGGCAGGCGTAGCCAGTATTCCTAGCGTGAATCATTCCAATACAATGGCTAATTTTGTGAAGGCTTATTACATTGCGAATCATTATGAAAATCAGCAGATTCATATTGTGACTCGTTTAGACCGTGATACGAGTGGTCTGATGTTGTTTGCAAAGCACGGTTATGCTCATGCAAGATTGGACAAGCAGTTGCAAAAGAAAGTCATTGAGAAGCATTATTATGCTTTGGTCAAGGGTTCGGCACCGTTAAAGCCAGAAGGAGATATTATTGCTCCCATAGCGCGTGAAGGTAGTAGTATCATTACTCGCTGTGTAGCAAAAAATGGAAAATATGCTCATACGAGTTATAAAGTTTTAGCGCAGTATGATGACATTTATCTCGTGGATATTCACCTTCATACAGGACGGACACACCAGATTAGGGTTCATTTTTCTTATATTGGTTTTCCGCTCTTGGGAGATGATTTATATGGTGGGAGCATGACTGACGGAATAACGCGGCAAGCACTTCATTGTCATTCATTGCGTTTTTACAATCCATTCCATGAGGAAGTTGTGAATAAATCAAGTCCTCTTCCGAAAGATTTTCAAACAGTCATTCAAAAATTAAGCAATAAGTAAGGAGTAAAACATGAAAATTTTTGAAACAATTCGTGAAACATTGCAAGGCAAAGAAGTGAAGATTGTCTTACCAGAAGGTGAAGAACCACGTATTCTTCAAGCTACTAAACGTTTGGTAAGGGAAACAAGTATCACACCTGTTTTATTGGGGAATCCTGAAAAAATTCGTATTTATCTTGAAATTGAAGGTGTGACAGAAGGTTATGAAGTCATTGATCCTCAAAATTGTTCATGCTTTGAAGAAATGGTTGCAGCTTTTGTAGAACGCCGTAAAGGAAAAATCACAGAAGACGAAGCGCGTAAATTATTGAAAGAGGACGTCAATTATTTTGGTGTCATGCTTGTTTATCTTGGTAAAGTACAAGGTATGGTTTCTGGTGCGATTCATTCTACAGCAAGCACGGTTCGTCCAGCTCTTCAAATTATCAAAACACTTCCTTGGGTTTCTCGCACATCTGGTGCCTTTCTCATGGTTCGCGGTGATGAACGCTATGTTTTCAGTGATTGTGCAATCAATATTGACCCAGATGCTAAAACATTAGCAGAAATTGCTATTAACTCTGCCTTGACCGCGCAAATCTTTGACATTGACCCTAAAGTGGCGATGCTGAGCTATTCAACTAAAGGTTCTGGATTTGGTGAAAAGGTTGATAAAGTCGTCGAAGCAACGAAACTTGCGCAAGAAATGCGACCAGATTTGGCTATTGACGGAGAATTACAATTTGATGCAGCTTTTGTGCCTAAAACGGCAGAGTTAAAAGCTCCTGGAAGCAATGTAGCTGGTCAAGCGACTGTCTTTGTATTTCCTGGTATTGAAGCTGGAAATATCAGTTATAAAATGGCAGAGCGCCTCGGTGGCTTTTCAGCAGTCGGTCCTATTTTGCAAGGATTGAACCACCCAGTAAACGACCTTTCCCGTGGATGCAATGCTGATGATGTTTATAAATTAACATTGATTACTGCCAGCCAAGCAGTTGGTCATTATTAGAAAGCCAAGACAGAATCCAGAATTCAAGTTCTGGGTTCTCTTTTTATTTTGTGTTATACTAAAGCTATGTTAGATTTGAAAAAATATGGGATTGAGATGTGGGAGGATGAAAAGATTATCTCTTTTCGCCAAAAATTATTAGCTTGGTATGATGAAAATAAGCGCGATTTACCTTGGCGGAGAAGCAGCAATCCTTATCATATCTGGATTTCAGAAATTATGCTTCAGCAAACACGGGTAGATACGGTTATTCCTTACTATGAGCGTTTTTTAGCCTGGTTTCCGACAATTAAAGATTTAGCAATGGCTTCAGAAGAACGTTTGCTTAAAGCTTGGGAGGGGCTAGGTTACTATTCGCGAGTACGCAATATGCAACAGGCTGCTCAGCAGATTATGACAGATTTTAGTGGCGAGTTTCCTCACACTTACGAGGAGATTTCTAGTCTGAAAGGAATTGGTCCTTATACAGCAGGAGCTATTGCAAGTATTGCTTTTGGCTTGCCTGAGCCAGCGGTTGATGGGAATGTTATGCGGGTCCTGAGCCGTTTATTTGAGGTGAATTTGGATATTGGTGTCCCTGCTAACCGAAAGGTTTTTCAAGCGATGATGGAAATTCTGATTGACCCCCAAAGACCGGGAGATTTCAACCAAGCTTTGATGGATTTGGGCTCAGATATTGAAGCGCCTGTCAACCCTAGACCTGAGGACAGTCCAGTAAGGGAATTTAGTGCTGCTTACTTACATGGAACAATGGATAGATACCCTATCAAAGCTCCTAAGAAAAAACCTATTCCAGTTTATTTGTATGGTTTGATTATCCAGAATAATCAAGGAGAATTTCTTTTAGAGAAAAATGAAGCAAGCAGTCTTTTATCAGGATTTTGGCACTTTCCTTTGATTGAAGTAGACGAATTTTCGGATGATGAACAGTTATCCCTTTTTGAAGTAGCAGAAAATCAAGTTGCAATTGAATTATCTCCTCAAGAAAGCTTTGAGCAGGATTATGATGTGGTAGTGAATTGGCAGGAGCAAGCTTTTCCGACAATTCAACATGTGTTCAGTCATCGCAAGTGGCAGATTCGTTTGCTTTATGGTCAGGTAGTAAATGCTACGGAAATGCCTAAACAGGAACAAGTTTTATGGTTGCATCCTGATGAATTTGACAACTATCCATTTGCTAAACCTCAGCAAAAGATGTGGCAAGCCTTTCAAAAAGGAAAATTAAAAGGAAATTAAATATTAAGAGACAGGGACGATATGATCTCTGCCTCGTTTGGTGATAGTAAAAAGTTACTGCTTAGTTAGTTTATAATATACTTTGAAGCTGGAAATTTTAATTCCAGCTTCATTTTTATAAGTTAGCGAATGACTTGATTTCCTCAGCCGTCATAGAAGAGTCACAACGGACAGCTACTTGGCTATTCTCTGTGTGTAAAAATCCTGGCACAGTTGGGATTCCATATTCGGAACGAAAAGCTTGGAGTTCTTCCAGTTCACTAGGTTCCTCACTGTTGATAAAGAAAATGTATGCTTGGGTTTCAGCGACAACACTAGCTAGCGTAGTGGCGAATTTACGACAGTAAGGGCACGTTTTACGCCCAATGAAAAAAGTTGCGTTTTCTTTATTTTCAATGGCTTGTCGGGCACGTTCTACAGTCGTGACTTCTAAATCTTTGATATCTTGCGTAAAATTATTCATAAAATAACCTCATTTCTTTTGCTCATTCTAGTATGCCACAAATAGGAAAATAATGCAGAGATTTGAAATGAAATGTAAAATATTGAAAGAGAAGTGAAACAGAACTAGAAACTGAAAATTTTAATTGTCATCCTCTTATCTCAAGACTCCGCTATAAAATGTTTCCCAGCTATTTTGTATAGTCTCCCCTGTAACGTTGAGCAAATGTTAAAAAGCGAAAAGACTTTGAGACCTACTTCGAAAGCTCTGTCCGCCATCTTAAAGCAGCGTTTGAGCAATTATCTGTCATTTGTTACAAGACAATTTCGAGTCTGAGACACTCTTGTCCCAGACTCGAAGTTTGAATATTGTAGAAGTTAGACTGAGAAATCAAAGCCTTCTTACTTTTTGCTTATTTTACAAAATCATTGATTTCTGCTTCAATTTTTGCAATTTTTGCTTGAGCGTCTTGGCTGGAATTTCCGACAACAGCAATGTAGAATTTGATTTTTGGTTCAGTTCCTGAAGGACGTACAGCAATCCATGAACCATCAGTAAGTGTGTATTTTAATACATCGCTTGGTGGAGTTGTTAATTTCGTTACATCGCCGTCAGAATCAGTAGCAGTTTGTGCTTTGAAATCTTCTGTGACTGCAACAGCAGTAGCGTTAAATTCTTTTGGTGCATTGTCACGGAACTTGCTCATAATAGCTTTGATTTGTTCCGCGCCATCAACACCAGACAGAGTAACTGAAATCGTCTTTTCAGCATAATAACCATATTCTTTGTAGATTTCTTCAATTCCGTCTGCAAGAGTTAAGCCGCGAGAACGGTAGTAGGCAGCTAATTCTGCAACAACTAATACAGCTTGGATAGCATCTTTGTCACGCACAAATGGTTTAATCAAGTAGCCAAAGCTTTCTTCAAAGCCCATCATGTAAGTGTGATTGTGTTTTTCTTCAAATTCTTGAATCTTTTCGGCGATAAATTTGAAACCAGTTAAGACATTGAACATGGTTGCGCCGTAGCTTTCAGCAATCTTGGTTACAAGATCGGTAGACACAATGGATTTGCAAAGTGCTGCATTGGCAGGAAGTGTTCCAGCAGTCTTATGCGCTTCAAGGATGTACTTAGCCATAATTGCACCGATTTGATTTCCTGAAAGATTGCGGTAGCTGCCGTCTTTTTGGAGAACTTCAACGCCCACACGGTCAGCATCTGGGTCTGTTGCGACAAGGACATCCGCACCAACTTTACGCCCTAATTCTTCAGCGAGAGAGAAAGCCGCCTGGTTTTCTGGATTTGGTGATTTGACAGTGGAGAAGTCTGGATCTGGCACGCATTGAGCTTCAACAACCTGAACAGAATCAAAACCAGCTTGGGCAAATGCTCGACGCGCTAACATTTCACCTGTACCGTGAAGCGGAGTGTAGACGATTTTCATGTCTTTTCCATATTCATCAATCAATTGTTGATTGATATTCACGTCTTTTACTTCTTTAAGGTATTCAGTATCAACGTTTTCACCGATGATTTCAATCAATCCAGATGCTTTTTCGGCTTCAACATCAGCAACTTCAATGGCAAATGGATTTTCGATGGCACGAATATAAGCTGTTAGAGCATCAGCATCATGAGGCGGCATTTGACCACCATCTTCGCCATAAACTTTATAGCCATTAAATGGAGCAGGGTTGTGGCTGGCTGTAATCATAATCCCGGCAAAAGCTTTTAAGTGACGAACTGCAAATGACAGTTCTGGTGTTGGACGGAGACTTTCAAATACATAAGATTTAATGCCATGTTTTGCTAAAACAGCAGCAGATTCAAAGGCGAATTCTGGAGAGAAGTGACGAGAGTCATAAGCGATAGCGACACCGCGTTTTTTGAAATCTTCACCTTTTTCATCAATCAAACGTGCTAAACCTTCAGTTGCCTGACGAACGACATAAATATTGATACGATTCGTACCTGCACCAATCAAGCCACGCATACCAGCAGTACCAAATTCGAGATTGGTATAAAAAGCATCTTCTTTTGTCTTTTCATCCATCGAAGCCAATTCTTTACGAAGGTAATCTGGAAGTTCTGCAAAATCAAGCCATTTTTTGAAATTATCTTGGTAAGTCATTACGAAATCTCCTTTTATAAAAATTGGAAAGTTTATGAAACATTTGAAAAAAAGCAACTAACTTCGTTTTCTTAGTAGAATGATGAAAATTATATTTTTCTCAGAATTTTAAACTTTCTTTTATTGTTTAACCGTTTTCATTATAGCATTTTTTCATAAAAAAATCACGTTTTCACGTGATTATTTTTTAACTTTTTCAAGAGCTGGAATAATGGTAACCGTCAGAAGCGCAGAAATAATCATTTCAGCAATGGAATTGGTTGAAATAACAGAAGCAAGCAGTAGTTGAATGTTTCCATTATAAACTTTAGAGAATAGTAGGAAGATTCCTCCTAAAACAAAAATAGTATTTGTCAACGAACCAACCGTCCCAGCTAAAATAAGTCCAGTCTTATTTTTAAGATATTTATAAACAAAATAAGGTGTGACTCCGATTAAAATTCGCGGAACAAGAGCAATGATGAGCGAATAAATATTGCCATTAGGGACAAATGGACTAAATAGATAACTTGTTGGCAAGAGGACAATTGTATTTGTAACTAGACTAATAATTCCCATTAAAGCACCTAAAAGTGCACCAACTTTTGGTCCATAAAGGATACTAGCAATAATAACAGGAATATGAACAATCGTTGGTTTGATCGGGACGGGAAAAAGGTTAAATATTACCGAACTTAATAGATGAATAACGAGCATAATAGCAAAAAAGATAGCAATTTGAGCAATATTAGATTGTTTTTTCATAAATCAATTCCTTTACTTTTTTTATAATTGTTTCTACAGAAGCAAGAGCACCGATTCCGTGGTCACCACAGGCTAGGACGGTTTCTCTAGGCTGAATAATGTGCCAGCCGTATTTTTCTAGTTTAGATAGATTTTCTTGAGTGATTGGATTTTCATACATTTTTGTATTCATAGCAGGAGCTAGCACTTTTTTGGCTGTTATAGGCAAAGCAAGTGCAGTGCTGGTTATCATATTGTCCGCAAAGCCATTGGCTAATTTAGCGATTGTATTGGCAGAAGCAGGTGCAACCAAGAAAAGATCTGTTTGCTTGGCAATTTCAATATGATTGACCTTGTTTGGCGCAGGCTCGTCCATGACATCTGTATGTACTAAATTTTTCGACAATACCTGCAAAGTCAAGGGGGGAATGAAATTTGTAGCTGCTTGAGACATCAGAACAGTCACCTTTTGATTGTCTTTTGTCAATTGACTGGTCAAGTCAGCAGCTTTATAGGCGGCAATGCTTCCTGTGACGGCTAAAGTAATATGTTTCATAAATTGTCCTTTGTGTGAATGTGTGTTACGAGTTGTTGAGCGATTTCCTCTTTTGTGTTGGCTTCTATGACAGAATTTTCTTTGACTAAGTAAGCATGATGTTGATTATTGGAAATATCATACAAGTCATTTGCCACAATTATTTCTGCTTTGTTTTTTATGAGACTAGCACGAGCAACTGTCAGTAATTCTTTCTTAGAAACATCAACTAAGAGTTTAAAGCCAATTAGACGGATATTAGGATTCCATTTTTTTACTTGGCTGATAATTTTCGGTGTTTGTTTGAGAAAGAGCACTTGGTATTCATCTTTTGATGAAATCTTGCCTTGATCATTGGTCTTGTTTAAAAACTCTGTTAAATCCTGTGAAGCAGTGATTTGTTCAAAACCTGTCATGTAAATAGGCGTGTAGTCAGAAACGGCCATTGAATGAATTAAAACACCATGAGTTTTGACTAAAGGCTGCATCGTTTCCAGCAAATCTTGTACATTTTCAATGATTTGAATGGTTAAATTCGGATGAGCAGCAGGCTTGACAGCACTCTGTGTAGTGACTAATGTAACTTGATCGCCTTGTGCTAAAAAACTCTCCGCAATAAGAGCACCAAGCTTTCCTGTTGAGTGATTCGTAATAGAACGAACTTGATCGATTTTTTCGCTCGTTCCGCCAGAAGTAATCAATAGTTTCATAACTAAATTTTACACAAAAAAAGTTAATTCGTAAATAGAAAAGACTTTTCCGAACGTTTTTGAGAATTTTAGCTTTGAAAGTGTTTGTTTTCTTTATTTTTTGGTATAATAATCCTATCAAAACTGGAGGATTCCAAATGAAAACGGATATAGAAATTGCTCAGAGTGTTGACTTGCAGCCGATTGCTGATGTAGTGAAGAAAGTTGGAATTGATTATGACGATTTGGAGCTTTACGGTAAATACAAGGCTAAATTGTCTTTTAATAAGATTCAGGAATTACAAAAGAAGCCAGTTGGTAAGTTGATTCTGGTAACAGCCATCAATCCAACACCGGCCGGCGAAGGAAAATCAACTATTACTATTGGCTTGGCAGATGCTCTCAGCAAAATTGGAAAGAAAACCATGATTGCGATTCGTGAACCGTCTCTTGGACCAGTTATGGGAATCAAAGGCGGAGCCGCTGGAGGTGGTTATGCACAGGTTCTACCAATGGAAGACATCAATTTGCATTTCACAGGAGATATGCATGCGATTACCACTGCCAACAATGCCCTTTCTGCTTTGATTGATAATCATTTACATCAAGGAAATGCTCTAGGAATTGACCAACGTCGCATTATCTGGAAGCGCGTGGTAGATCTGAATGACCGTGCTTTGCGGCATGTGACCGTCGGTCTGGGCAGTCCGGTTAATGGAATTCCGCGGGAAGATGGTTTTGATATTACGGTTGCATCTGAAATCATGGCTATTCTCTGTTTAGCGACAAGTATTGAAGACTTGAAAGAACGTCTAGCTAATATCGTTATTGGTTATCGTTATGATCGGACGCCTGTTTATGTTCGAGATTTGGAAGTAGAAGGGGCTCTTGCTCTCATCTTGAAAGACGCTATAAAGCCCAATCTAGTACAGACTATTTATGGAACTCCTGCATTTGTTCACGGCGGACCGTTTGCCAATATCGCCCATGGCTGTAATTCTGTTCTGGCGACAACAACAGCTCTGCATTTGGCGGACTACACAGTGACTGAAGCTGGTTTTGGTGCGGATCTAGGGGCTGAGAAATTCCTAGATATCAAAACGCCAAATCTGACGACTGCTCCAGATGTAGTGGTTATTGTTGCAACTCTTAGAGCACTGAAAATGAACGGTGGTGTTGCTAAAGAAGAGCTGACAACTGAGAATGTTGAAGCGGTTAAAGCAGGTTTTGCCAACCTCAAGCGCCACGTGGAAAATATCCGTAAATTTGGTGTTCCGGTCGTGGTGGCTATCAATGAATTTGTGACGGACACCCAAGCTGAAATTGCCGTTCTCAAGGAACTTTGCGCAGAGATTGATGTTCCTGTGGAATTGGCTAGTGTTTGGGCAGACGGAGCTGACGGTGGTCTAGCTCTTGCCGAAACTGTGGTTAAAACAATTGAAACTAGACCTGCTAACTACACTCGACTTTACGATAATAATCTGACAGTTGAAGAAAAAATTGAGAAAATTGTCAAGGAAATCTATCGCGGAACAAAAGTCAATTTTGAAAAGAAAGCAAAAACTCAAATTTCTCAAATTGTCAAGAATGGCTGGGATAAGTTGCCAATTTGTATGGCTAAGACCCAATACAGTTTTTCAGATAATCCAAATCTTCTGGGAGCGCCAGAAAACTTTGAAATCACTATCCGTGAAGTTGTTCCAAAACTAGGTGCAGGCTTTATTGTCGCCCTGACTGGTGATGTTATGACCATGCCTGGTCTGCCAAAACGCCCAGCAGCCCTCAATATGGATGTCGCACCAGATGGTACAGCTATTGGACTATTTTAAAACGAAAAAGGTTCGAGAGAGCCTTTTCTTTTTGAATTTGGTAAAATATACATGGTGATATACTTCATTTTTATGAAAGTAATAAGAAGAAAGGAACATTCGGATGAACATCAGATTAGCAAATAAAAACGACGCCGCTGTTCTTGTAGCTATTTACGCACCTTATGTGGAGAAAACAGCCATTACTTTTGAGTATGATGTTCCGTCGATGGAGGAATTTTCTGGTCGGATTGAGAAGACCTTGGAAAGGTATCCTTATCTGGTGGCTGAAGAAGAGGGAGTCATTCTGGGTTATGCTTATGCTTCGACTTATTATGGTTGAGAGGCATACAACTGGGCTGTTGAACTATCGGTCTATGTAGCTGATGAGAATCGCGGCAGAGGGATTGGGAAGCAGCTTTATGACAAATTGGAAGAAATTCTTGAACAGCAAGGTTTTGTTCATTTTCTAGCTTGTATTGCTCTGCCGAATGACGCCAGTATTTCTTTCCATAAAAAACGTGGTTATCAGCAAGTAGAGCATTTCCCAAAAATCGGATATAAATTTGACTGCTGGCATGATACAGTTTGGTTGCAGAAGAGTTTAGATAAAACAGCAAGACCAATTAAATTATTCAAAGATATGAATGTTGAAAGTGAATGGTAATATGAAAGTAGAAGATATTTTCCAAGGATTAAAAGAAGTAGCGAATCCTGAAGATGCTATTCACATGGAAGCATACATGAAAGACCAGTTTGAGTTTTTAGGAGTCAAAACACCTGTTAGACGAAAGCTTTCCAAGGTATTTTTTAAGAAAAATAGCAGCCCTGCAATTGATTGGAAATTTATCCATCAGGCTTGGGAAAATCCCTATCGTGAAATGCAATATGTGGTGCTGGATTATTTGCAATTGAAACAAAAAGCTTTGAAACCAAGCGATTTGCTAAAGATAAAGAAATTAGCACAAACAAAGCCATGGTGGGACACCATTGACTTTTTGTGCCGCTCAGTAGGCTTTCTTTGCCTGCACTATCCTGAGACAAAGAAATTTGTGTTGGAGTGGAGCAGGGATGAAGATTTTTGGCTGCGGCGCCTTGCCATTGAACACCAATTGCTTCAAAAAGAAGAAACGGATGTCCAGCTGCTGGAGCAAATCCTGATTAATAATCTTAATCAGACCGAGTTTTTCATCAATAAGGCCATTGGTTGGGCACTTCGGGACTACTCCAAGACCAATCCCGACTGGGTGCGGGAATTTATCGAAAAATACAAAGACAGGCTGAGCAAACTCAGCATTAAAGAAGGAAGCAAGTATTTGTGAGATTGATAGATGAGGAAGTTTTTCTATCGGTAGTTAAAAACTGATGAAGAGGATCGATAAATGAAATATCGCAGGCAAGTATTGATGAACTAGCAAAAACCGAACCAATTCTCTTTGTGAGCATTACCCAAGAGGATTGGTTCGGTTTTTTTCTTACTTAGCTCCTAGTTTGCTTTCGATTTTCATTAAGTGTTAGATATTTTTTTGCTCTAAGTGATGTATATGATTGTATCTAGTATAATGAATGATAATAATCGTCAAAATAGTAGTGACTGTCCAGATAGCGTATTGATGAATGAAACGTGTGAGAAATCCAGTAAAAATAGCACCGCCGATGAAACTAGTGACAATCATAGAGTAATTAGCCGCTTGCCTTCTAATAATATGTCTGCGGTCTTTAAAACGAATATACTCATACCAAGCAGTGACCATTCTCCGATAGTTTCCTGAAGTCATCATAATCATGTAGGGATAAGACTCAATTTTTGAGCCTGTATAAGTTAGCATGACCATTCCGGTAGAGGTTGCAAGCAATATCACCCAGATAAAATAATGAGAATGAAAGAAAGGAAAGAGGAAAGTCGTGAGAGTTAACGGTAAGACTCCCCAAGTACGCCAATGTGAGCTTTGCGCCCGTTCCTTAAGTAGAATACCGAGGACAAAGCCACAGGTAAAGAAGATAAGCGAAAGAATACGATAAGCAGTCTTTACGGTCGGCCCATCCCAATCGGCTACAATTAAAATAATATTCCCTGTCTGAGTGGCGATTAGTGTACTAAATTGTATATGCGAAAAAACGTCTAGGCAACCACCCACAGCTCCGAGCAAGAGAGCCATTGTTCGCCTATCTTGAGGCATGGGGACAGGCTGTTTCGTAGTATCCATAACTTTATCCTCCTAAAGATTATTTTACTCTTTTAAGGCACCAATTTCAAATATGGATAAGCTAGAAAATCTCTCATAAAAAATAGTTTGACTTTTAGGATTTTCTATAGTAGAATGCTAGATATGCGATGAGTCGATAGGTGGCGCAAACCACATATTGAGCATGGGAGGTCATATACGCAGGAGCGGACCTTGATGAGTTGTGTGAACCTGCTCATCACACGTAAGTGCCCTCAATCCCTACTTTTTAGTGGGGATTTTTTTCTTATAAGTCTTTTCAATTCTTTAGAAAAGTAGTATAATACCAGCAATACACAAATTTTTTGAAAATTCAGAGAGGTATGTTATGGGATACACAGTTGCTGTGGTAGGTGCTACAGGTGCCGTTGGAGCTCAAATGATCAAAATGCTGGAAGAATCAACTCTTCCGATTGAGAAAGTACGCTACTTGGCTTCAGCTCGTTCAGCGGGGAAAGTTTTGAAATTTAAAGACCAAGACATCACAATTGAAGAAACAACGGAGACTGCCTTTGAAGGTGTAGATATCGCTCTCTTTTCAGCAGGCGGTTCAACTTCTGCCAAGTATGCTCCGTACGCTGTCAAGGCAGGAGCTGTTGTGGTGGATAACACCTCTTATTTCCGTCAGAATCCTGATGTTCCTTTGGTTGTACCAGAGGTCAATGCACATGCACTTGATGCTCATAACGGAATTATTGCCTGCCCCAATTGCTCCACTATCCAGATGATGGTGGCGCTGGAGCCTGTTCGTCAGAAATGGGGCTTAGAGCGCATCATCGTATCAACCTATCAAGCCGTGTCTGGAGCAGGTATGGGAGCTATCCTTGAGACTCAGCGTGAACTGCGTGAGGTCTTAAATGACGGAGTCGATCCGCGTGATGTTAAGGCTGAGATTTTGCCTTCCGGCGGCGACAAGAAACACTATCCGATTGCTTTTAATGCTCTTCCTCAAATTGATGTCTTTACGGACAATGACTACACCTACGAAGAGATGAAGATGACCAATGAAACCAAGAAGATCATGGAAGATGACACGATTGCGGTTTCTGCTACTTGTGTTCGTATCCCTGTTCTTTCAGCGCACTCAGAGTCTGTCTACATCGAGACAAAAGAAGTAGCGCCTATCGCAGAGGTCAAAGTAGCTATTGCCAATTTTCCTGGAGCAGTATTAGAGGATGATGTTGCTCATCAAATCTACCCTCAAGCTGTCAATGCTGTCGGCAAAAAAGAAACATTTGTTGGTCGTATCCGCAAAGATTTGGATGCTGAAAAAGGGGTTCATATGTGGGTGGTTTCAGACAACCTGCTCAAAGGTGCGGCTTGGAATTCTGTTCAAATTGCTGAGACCTTGCATGAACGTGGCTTGGTGCATCCAACAGCAGAGGTCATTTTCGAATTGAAGTAAAATGTGAGATAATATTTGTATAGTTGTATTTTGCAAGCTAGGAGGACGAGATTTATGTCTATAGAAGATTTAAAAAAAGCAAGAATTATAACAGCACTTGTAACACCGTTTAAAGAGGACGGTAGCATTAACTTTGAAGCTCTTCCTAAGCTGATTGAGCACCTTCTAGCGCATCATACAGAAGGACTGATTATCGCAGGAACGACAGGTGAAAGCCCAACTCTGACGCATGAAGAGGAGCTAGAATTATTTGCAGAGGTTCAAAAGATTGTAAAAGGGCGAGTTCCGTTGATAGCCGGAATTGGTACGAATGATACTCGAGATTCAGTTGAATTCGCGCGTGAAGTTGACAAATTTGGTGGTTTTGCTGCCGGACTTGCAGTGACTCCTTATTACAACAAACCGACTCAAGAAGGTCTATATCAGCATTATAAAGCGATTGCGGAAGCTTCAAATCTGCCAGTCATCGTTTATAATGTTCCTAGCCGAACGGTTGCTGGTTTGACAGTAGAAACTTCCTTGCGCTTGGCGCAGTTGCCAAATATTATTGCTATCAAAGACTGTACGGGTATAGATACTCTTACTCATTTGGTTGAAAACGCGCCACAGGACTTTCTAATTTATACTGGGGAAGACGGACAAGCTTTTCATGCAAAGGCAATTGGAGCACAGGGTGTTATATCTGTTGCGGCTCATACCAATGGTGATGATTTTTATGAAATGTTTTCAGCCTTAGATGAGGGCAATCTGAAAAAAGCTGCTCAGATTCAACGTCAGCTGTCACCAAAAATAGAAGCTCTCTTTTCTGTGACAAGCCCAGCACCACTTAAAGCTGTGCTAAATTCTCAAGGATTTGAAGTCGGACCACTCCGCCTCCCGCTTGTTGCCTGTACAGAGAAAGAAAAAGCCTCTATTCTTCCATTTTTTGAAGATTGAAATAAGCATTTTAGATTTGTAAAAAGTCGTAAAGATATTGTCAAAATTTATTGTGAAGTAGTTAATTTTTTCATTACGGAGGACTTTGGCATCTAATGCCTTTGATGAGGATGAATGCTGTTATTTGTATTCCTGTAAAGGCTTATTTACCAGCGATTCTGTTGAGATTTCAGTTGGATGTCTCCATTAATTATGTTTTTCATCACCGGATATTACGAGAAAATATTAAATAAAGGGCTTGACCTGTCCGTTAGGGGCTGGGGTATTATCTAATTGAGGAGGTGGTGCATCATGTTGAGAAATGAAATTCAAAATAAAACTGGTTTGACCAGAAAAGCAATTGAGTACTACGAGGAAAAAGGATTGATTAAGCCTTTGAAATTAGAAAATGGTTATCGAGATTATAGCGAAGAAGACATGAAAATCTTGAGTAAGATATCTTTATTTAGAAAAGTTGGGCTTAGTGTATCTGAGATAAAAGAATATTTATCTTCAAATGGGAATTCATTATCTCCATACTTAGAAGAAAACAACATCAGCTGGATATTGAACAAATGAGGAGAGAGGTTATTGAGCTAATCGTTAAGAAAGAAAGCCAGACTCTTATTGATGATAAGATAGCTTTGATCGAAGCAGAAGAAAGTATTTATGAGAGATTGGAAAAAATATTTCCAGGACATTTTGGACAATTAATTTTTTCTGCATACCAGCCATTTTTGAATGAACATTTAAGAGAGGATGGAAAAGAAGCTTATAAAAAATTTGTTAACTATCTAGATAGCCTTCCTTCTTTTAACCTTAGTAAAGAAGAACAAGATTATATTGAAGAAGTAAGCTCTGCTTTTGATATGAAAGTACTAAAAGAAGTTAATGCGTCAAAAATTGAAGCAATAGAAAATGCCGAAAAGTGGCTAACAGAAAATAAGAATATTATAGCTCAATATCAAGATTATAAAAATAGCGACAATTATAAAAATAGTCCTATGAAAACAATTCAAGATAAATTACAAACATTTATGTTAGACAATAAATATTATGAAATAGCAATTCCACTAATAAGGAAATTTAGTAAGAGTTATAATCAGTATTACAAAAAAACGCTTATTACAAACGAGCAATATTTGAAGGCTAGAGATTTATAAGAGTATAAGGCATCTACTCCGAGTGAGCTGGTGCTTTTTTCAAAAATTTAATGTATCTGCTTACCCCAAAGGATAGACTTTCACTTTATTATAAAAAGATTATCAAAAACTCTTGCAATCTTTTTTTTCTTATGTTACAATCATTAATGGTTTGAAAAAACTGCCTAAGACAGTAGGGGAGCTCGACTCATAAAGATCCTACCGAGGACAAAACGGATCATGTAAAAGAAACGTATTGTACTTTCGTGTCTAGGTTTGGGCGCGTTTTTCTTTTGGAAAAATTCCCCAAGCAAAATAATTACGGAGGTGAAACACTAAATGAGTGAAGCAAGTATTGCTAAAAAAGCGGAACTAGTTGATGTAGTTGCTGAAAAAATGAAAGCAGCTGCAAGTATCGTTGTTGTGGATGCTCGTGGTCTTACAGTTGAACAAGACACAGTTCTTCGTCGTAATCTTCGTGGAAGCGAAGTTGAGTATAAAGTTATCAAAAACTCAATCTTACGTCGTGCAGCTGAAAAAGCTGGACTTGAAGGCCTTGCTGATGCTTTTGTTGGACCATCTGCTGTTGCATTTTCAAATGAAGATGTTGTAGCACCAGCAAAAATCATCAATGATTTTACTAAAGAAGCTGATGCACTTGAAATTAAAGGTGGAGCTATTGAAGGTGCTGTTGCATCTAAAGAAGAAATTGTTGCTCTTGCAACTCTTCCAAACCGCGAAGGACTTCTATCTATGCTACTATCTGTACTTCAAGCGCCAGTTCGCAACGTTGCTCTCGCAGTCAAAGCTGTTGCAGACAACAAAGAAGAAGCGGCTTAATGTTAAGTTGCGCGTAGCCTATGCTACAAACTAATAATAAATAACGAAAATATATTTGGAGGAAATAACAATGGCATTGAACATTGAAAATATTATTGCTGAAATTAAAGAAGCTTCAATCCTTGAATTGAACGACCTTGTAAAAGCTATCGAAGAAGAATTTGGTGTAACTGCAGCTGCTCCTGTAGCTGTAGCTGCTGCTGGTGCTGGTGAAGCTGCCGCTGCGAAAGATTCATTTGATGTTGAATTGACTGCAGCAGGCGACAAGAAAGTCGGCGTTATCAAAGCTGTTCGTGAAATTACAGGTCTTGGTCTTAAAGAAGCTAAAGAATTGGTTGACGGAGCACCAACTGTTGTTAAAGAAGGTGTTGCAACTGCGGAAGCAGAAGAAATCAAAGCTAAATTGGAAGAAGCTGGAGCTTCAGTTACTCTTAAATAAGAAGCACATAGCAATTTGATTGCGGAAGCCTAATAAATCAAGGTTTTAAGGTTGCTTAAGGCGATTTAAAATTAGAGGAATGATGTTATTCCCCAATGACCCTACTAAGGATTTATCTTGGTGGGGTTTTTGTTTTCTTGAGAATTCCCTTTATTCATGATAGAATAAATAGGATAATGCTAGTATTTGGAGAGAAAATGAACTATTATAATGTTGGAAAAATTGTAAATACGCAAGGTTTGCAAGGTGAAATGCGTGTACTATCGGTGACGGATTTTGCAGAGGAACGTTTTAAAAAGGGAAGTATGTTGGCCCTTTTTGATAAGAAAGATAATTTTGTCATGAATGTGGAAATTGCTAGTCATCGTAAGATGAAAAATTTTGATATTATCAAATTCAAAGGAATGTACCATATCAATGACATTGAGAAATATCGTGATTTTACTTTGAAAGTGGCTGAAGAAGATTTATCGGATTTAGATGAGGGCGAATTTTATTATCATGAAATTATTGGCTTAAATGTTTATGAACAGGATATTTTGATTGGAACCATTAAAGAAATTTTGCAGCCGGGTGCCAATGATGTCTGGGTGGTAAAGCGTAAAGGTAAGCGCGATTTACTCTTGCCTTATATTCCACCTGTTGTGCTGAATATTGATCTTGAAAATAATCGAGTAGATGTGGAAATTCCGGAAGGGCTGGATGATGAAGATTGATATTTTAACATTATTTCCGGAGATGTTTGCCCCTTTAGAGCATTCAATAGTTGGCAAGGCGCGCGAAAAAGGATTACTAGAGATTCACTATCATAACTTTCGGGAAAATGCAGAGAAATCACGACATGTTGATGATGAGCCTTATGGAGGCGGTCAAGGAATGTTGCTTAGAGCGCAACCGATTTTTGATGCTTATGATGCGATTGAAAAAAAGCAACCACGGGTTATTTTGTTAGATCCCGCTGGTCGTACTTTTGATCAAGCCTATGCGGAAGAGCTTTCCCAAGAAGAAGAATTGATTTTTATTTGTGGGCATTATGAAGGCTACGATGAGCGGATTAAAAGGTTGGTGACGGACGAAGTTTCGCTTGGAGACTATGTCTTAACAGGTGGAGAATTGGCTGCTATGACGATAATCGATGCGACAGTACGGCTGATTCCTGAAGTTCTTGGTAAGGAAGTTAGTCATACTGATGACAGTTTTTCATCAGGTCTTTTAGAATATCCTCAATATACGCGCCCTTATGATTTTCGTGGAATGGTTGTGCCAGATATTTTGATGAGTGGTCATCATGAAAATATTCGAAAATGGCGTCTGTATGAGAGTTTGAAAAAGACTTATGAACGTCGTCCAGATTTATTAGAAAAATATGAATTAACAGCCGAAGAAACTGAAATGCTGGAAGAGATTCGTAAAGAAAAAAGCGATTGGTAAGAGTAAAAGTTTTCTAATGTTATTTAGAAAGCTTTTTTATTATTGTTAAAAAACAGATAAAAAATTCTTGACAGCTAATTTCTATCATGGTATCATATTAACCAGTTAATGAACTGGTTAAATACTAGTTAAGGAGTGATATATGAAATTAAGGAAATATTTATTTTCTATTTTTGTGGTAGGATTGACTTTGTTGTTGACAGCGTGCGGTGCAGGTAGCAAAAAGCAGAGCAAGGGAATGAAAATTGTAACAAGTTTTTACCCGATTTATGCCATGGTTAAAGAAGTGTCTGGGGATTTGAATGATGTTCGGATGATTCAGTCAAGCACGGGAATTCATTCTTTTGAGCCATCGGCGAATGATGTAGCTGCTATCTATGATGCGGATGTCTTTGTTTACCATTCTCATACGTTAGAATCTTGGGCTGGAAGTTTAGATCCGAGTTTGAAAAAATCTAAAGTGAAGGTACTTGAAGCTTCAGAAGGGATGAAGCTGGAGCGTGTGCCGGGATTAGAAGATGTAGCTGCTGGTGAAGGAGTGGATGAAAAGACTCTTTACGATCCACACACGTGGTTAGACCCAGAAAAAGTGGCAGAAGAAGCACAGATTATCGCTGATAAACTTTCGAAGATTGATAGTAAAAATAAAGAAACCTATCAAAAAAACGCGAAAGAGCTGGCGGGTAAGGCAAAAGAATTGACTAAAAAATATCAACCGATTTTCAAAGCTGCAAGGCAAAAAACATTTGTGACTCAGCATACTGCCTTTTCTTATTTGGCGAAGCGATTTGGATTGAGGCAGTTGGGGATTGCCGGGATTTCTCCAGAGCAGGAACCAAGTCCGCGCCAATTGACGGAAATTGAAGAATTTGTCAAAACTTATAAAGTTAAAACCATTTTTGTGGAAAGTAATGCTTCATCAAAAGTTGCGAAAACTTTGGTCAAATCTACAGGCGTTAAACTAAAACAATTAAACCCTTTGGAAGCTGATCCGCAAAATAATCATACTTATCTTGAAAATCTAGAAGCCAATCTAGCGACATTGGCAAAAGAATTGAAAAAATGAGGAGAATCATGAAGAAAAAATATCTTATCGGTTCTGTTGCAGTTGTTGTCCTAAGTTTGTGTAGCTATGAGCTGGGGCGTCATCAGACAGTATCTAGCAAGGAAAATAACCGTGTTGCTTATGTAAATGGAAAATCTAAAGCAAACAAGGGCAAGCAAGCAGAGAATTTGTCGCCTGATGAAGTGAGCGCAAAAGAAGGAATCAATGCGGAACAGATTGTTGTCAAAATTACAGACCAAGGTTACGTAACTTCTCACGGTGATCATTATCATTATTATAATGGGAAAGTCCCTTATGATGCGATTATCAGTGAAGAGCTGATTATGCGGGATCCAAACTATACCTTGCAGCAGTCTGATATTATCAACGAAGTGAAAGATGGCTACATTATCAAGGTAAATGGGAAATATTATCTTTACTTGAAAGATCCAAATCATACCAGTAATGTTCGTACAAAAGAAGAAATTGCTCGCCAAAGGGCAGAATATAGTGGCAAAGGCCATAAGGGAGCGAAAGGTGGTGCTGTAACAACAGCTGTCAAAGAAGCTCGTGCGCAAGGACGTTATACGACGGATGATGGCTATGTTTTCAATCCGACAGATGTGATAGAAGATACTGGAGATGGCTTCATCGTACCACATGGTAATCATTTCCATTATATTCCAAAGAAAGATTTGTCTCCTAGTGAGTTAGCTGCTGCTCAGAGCTATTGGGACAATAAACACAAATCTGGCGGTACGACATCAACTCCGAGTCCAAGTCCAACGCCATCAAGACCATCAAATGGCGGAACTACACTACCTTCTATCCATTACCAACCATCAACGCCGGGAACACAGACTCATCAGGGCAATAATCATCATGCGCAGCCATCACAACCAAGTCATCAGAATACTCCATCTGCTCATCAAGAAATCATCAATCTGTTAAAACAACTGTACTTGATGCCGTTAAACCAACGTCATGTGGAATCTGATGGTTTGATATTTGACCCGGCACAGATTACTAAAAAATCTTCTAGTGGGGTGGCAGTGCCACATGGTAATCATTATCATTTCATTTACTATAGTCAAATGTCGCCACTAGAAGAAAAAATTTCGCGGATGATTGTTCCTGGTACGGACTATTCAGAAGCGAAAAAGCTAGCTGGTCAAAGTAATCAACAGACAAACCCAAGTAAACCGAACCAAGATACGGGCAAGGACCAAACACAGCCAAACAAACCTAATGATGGCAAGCAAACTGAGCCAAGCAAAGAGCCTGAAAAGCCAAAAGAAGAACCATCTGAGACAGAAGTGACGGATGAACAGATTCAAACCTTTATCAATAAGGCTGAAAGTTTGATGAGTAAGGTGACAAATGCTAGTCAAAAGGCAAGCTTTGAAGAGCAACTCGCTGGTATCAAATCTGGCTTCACTCTTGGAACAGAAGAAAAAGCAACAGTGCTTCAAAAAGTGAAAGATTTGTTGTCTGAAATCGTCAAGGCGGTTGAACCGGAAACACAAGCGGGACTGACAAAGAAAAATGCTGAAATCGTTGCTGCTTTCAAGAAAGTCTTAACACCAATTCGTCAAACGCTTGAAAGCAAAGGGGATAAAGCACAACTGGCAACGGTTGAAGACCTCATGCAACAGGCTGCCAATCCGAATGTGGATAAGCTTGCCTTATTGGATAAGGTTTTGAAATTGTCAAGTGAGGTACAGCACCCTGACCGCGCAGGCAAAGCAAATTCGCAAATTGCTTATACGGCTGATGAAGTAGCATTAGCTAAAGCTGCAGGTCGTTATGCAACATCGGACGGTTATATCTTTGATCCGCATGATGTGACAGAGGAGCAGGGAGATGGCTACACTGCGCCACACATGACACACAGCCATTATATTCCTAAGAAAGATTTGTCAGAATCTGAGCGTAAGGCGACAGAAGAATATCTGAAAACCAAAGCGCCGAATGAAAAGAAAGAAGACAAGCCTAAAACTGATCCAAAGCAACCTCAAAAAGAAAGTGCGCAATCAATCTATGAACGCGTGACACCAGCTAAAAAAGTGCCGGTTGAGGCAATGCCATATCATACAGCTTATGTTGTGGATTACAAGAATGGGCAATTGATTATTCCGCACCATGATCACTATCACAATATTTCTCTCTCTTGGTTTGACGAAGGTCTTTACAACGCGCCAGAGGGTTATAGCATGGAAGATTTCCTTGCTACGGTGAAATATTATGTGCAAAATCCAAACGATCGTCCTCACTCTGATGATGGCTTTGGTAATGACAGCAACCATGGTAAGCAAAACCAATCAGATGATGGCAAGAATTATGCACCAAATGAAGAGTCAGAGGATAAGAAAGACGACTCTGCAAGTAAAGAGGTAGATGATGAAAAGGAAAATTCAGAAGGGACTGAAAAACCAACAGTTAATGCTGAAGAAGAAGCTGAAAAGGCACGCGCAGCAAGCTATGGATTGTCTCTGCAAGATTTCCGAGCAAAAATGATTAAAATTGCTTTTAAATATGGTTTGAGCTTAGAAAAGTTTACCTATCATCCTGCAAACAAGACGGTCAGCTATACTGATTTGACAGGAACTGTCAAGTCTATCAATGTACTCACAGGAGAATTGGTTTCTTAATAATGCACCCCTCAAGAGTTGGAAATTGACTTTCCAGCTCTTTTGTTATTCTATGTTTATAAAGGGAAGTTTATCTTGTCCGCCAGACGGATAAGATAAACTAAAAGAGATTCACTCCGTCCGCCGAGCAGACAAGCCAAACCAAAAGGAATTCATTCTGTCCGCCGAGCGAATAGAACAAACCAAAACTAATTTATCCTGTCCGAGGGTCGGATTGCTTCAACCAAAAGAGATTCACTCCGTCCGAGGGTCAGATTACTTCAACCAAAAGAGATTCACTCCATCCGAGGGTCGGATTGTCTCAATTAAAACTAATTCACTTCGTCCGACCCTCGAACGACTTTTTATAAACTAACAAATCTATCATTTTTGAGGAATGACTTTATTGGTGGTATAATAGGTTATGAAAAAGAGGGAAGGGAAACACATCATGTGGGATAGACCGGATTTTACAACGATAAAGACTTATCAAGAGTTTTCTCAATATTATTGGTATCGTGCAGAATTGGCAGACATTTGCAAACGATTGGGGAAGGAGCATTCAGGGGTCAAAAAAGAGCTAGAAGCACAAATCAAACAATATTTTGCAGGGAATGTTGCTCAAAAGAAAGTCCGTTTAAAGACTAAGAAAGAGAAAGATGTAGAGCTTACTTTAGACACGCCCTTACTTACTTGTGGTTTTGCCTTTAATACCCGATTTCGGGAGTTTTTCGCTCAGCAGATGGGTAGCAGTTCATTCAAGTTTACAGCGGACATGGCGGCAGCTTGGCGAAAGGTAAAAGCAGAAAAAGATGTTGAATTCACACTGCGAGATATGATAGCGATTTATCAAGGACAATCAAGCTATGCTCAATATGATACTTCTAGCTGTCAGTGGAATCAATTTGTCAAAGATTTCTGCGCTGACACAAGCAATGCTTCTTTTCAGCCTAAACTAAAAGTTGCCGCTATTCTTTGGCAGAAAGTAAAACATTCAACCGCTCCTAAAGTCTATCACCAGCAGCTAGTAAAGAACTTTTGGGATGATATTTCTATGTATTGGAAAAGGAAATAAGAAGAATGATTTGCCCACTTGCGAAAAAACAGTCACGAGGCTGTTTTTTTTGATATAATAGAAAGTATGAATCAATCAGAAAAAATTTCAAATTATCAATTACTTTTAGCACAACTTGAAGCATTACTAGAAGGCGAAAGCAATGCGTTGGCGAATCTCTCTAACAGCTCTGCTCTGCTAAACCAAGCCTTGCCTCATTCTGTCTTTACTGGCTTTTATCTTTATGACGGAAACGAGTTGGTGTTAGGTCCTTTTCAAGGGGGCGTTTCCTGCGTGCACATTGCTTTAGGAAAAGGTGTTTGCGGTGAAGCAGCAGCCAAACGGCAGACGATGATTGTAGAAGATGTGACCCAACATGGCAATTACATTTCCTGTGATAGCAGAGCTCGCAGCGAGATTGTAGTACCAATGGTCAAAAACGACAGCCTAGTAGGGGTGTTGGATTTGGATTCTCATCTGGTGGCAGATTATGATGAGATTGACCGAGAATATCTGGAAAATTTTGTGGCTCTCTTACTAGAGAAAACAAGTTGGAATTTTGAAATGTTTGGAGACAAAGCCTAATGTATCAAGCTTTATATCGAAAATACAGAAGCCAAACCTTCGGTCAGCTAGTTGGGCAGGAGGTTGTGGCGACAACCTTGCAGCAGGCAGTTGAACAGGATAAAATCAGTCATGCCTATCTCTTTTCAGGTCCCAGAGGGACAGGAAAGACCAGCGTAGCCAAGATTTTTGCTAAGGCAATGAATTGCCCCAACCAAAAGGATGGAGAGCCTTGCAATGACTGTTATATTTGCCAAGCCATTACCGAAGGAAGCCTAGAAGATGTCATTGAGATTGACGCGGCTTCTAATAATGGTGTGGATGAAATCCGAGATATTCGTGACAAATCTACTTATGCTCCCAGTCTAGCGAAGCACAAGGTTTATATCATTGATGAGGTTCACATGCTCTCAACAGGCGCTTTTAATGCGCTTCTTAAGACTTTGGAAGAGCCGACAGAGAATGTTGTCTTTATTTTAGCAACGACAGAGCTGCATAAAATACCAGCAACCATTCTCTCGCGTGTTCAGCGCTTTGAGTTCAAGTCGATTAAGACCAAAGATATTGTAGAACACATTGAGTGGATTTTGCAGCAAGAAAATATTGACTTTGAAAATGAAGCGGTGCAGATTATCGCAAGACGAGCAGAAGGTGGGATGCGGGATGCCTTATCTATCTTGGACCAAGCCCTCAGCTTGACTCAAGACAATCAGCTGACAACGGCTATTTCTGAAGAAATCACGGGTTCTATCAGTTTAGGAGCATTAGACGCGTATGTAGCAGCTGTATTAGCGCATGATACGTCAGTGGCATTAAAAAATCTTGATGTCATATTCGACAGCGGCAAAAATATGGCTCGTTTTGTCACAGACTTGCTGCAATATCTTAGAGACTTGCTCATTGTTAAAACAGGTGGTGGAAATACGCATACGAGCGAAAGCTTTTTAGAAAACCTCAAGACTCCGCAAGAAAGATTGTTTGAGTTGATTGAGATTGCAACGAAGAGCCTTGCGGAAATCAAGAACAGCTTGCAACCCAAGATTTATACAGAAATGATGACCATTCGACTGGCAGAAGGGCAAGATAAAGCAGAATTACCCTCCAATATAGCAGGCGAGATAGAAACGCTCAAAGAAGAAATCAGCCAGCTTAAAAATCAATTGGCAAGTTTGCAGTCAAGTTCCGCACCTAGTAAGCCAGTACAGGCAACACGCTCAGCCAAAACAAGCAAGGGTTATCGAGTAGACCGCCATAAAGTGAATGCCATTCTGCAAGAAGCAGTTGAAAATCCTAGCCTGGCTCGCAGTAATTTAACCAAGTTGCAGAATGCTTGGGGAGAAATTATTGAAAGTTTAGCCGGAGCAGATAAGGCACTTTTAGTCGGCTCACAACCCGTCGCAGCTAACGAAAACCACGCTATTCTTGCATTTGAGTCAAGCTTTAATGCAGAACAGACCATGAAACGGGAAAATCTCAACACCATGTTTGGGAATTTATTAAGCAATGCTGCTGGATTTTCACCAGACATCTTAGCGGTTTCTATGACAGAATGGACAGAGATTCGGGCTGAATTTTCGGCTAAAGCGCGTGGAGAAAATGCACCACAAGCTGAAGAAAAAGAGAATACGGTCATTCCAGAAGGATTTGATTTCTTAGCGGAAAAAATTACCGTTCAAGAGGACTGAATTTAGATTTTTCTGCTGTTTCGTGCTATAATAGAATCATGACAAGACAACAATTTCTTACAACAGCTTTTTTCACAGCAATTGAAACGTATTTTTTTAACGAAGCAATGATGTCAGGACACTATTTATTTGCCGTTTTCTGGGCGCTTCTAGTGATTCGCAATTTACAGGTGAGCTATGTCATGGGTAAAATAGTGGACGAAATTGACAAACATATCAAACGTAAAAAATAACAAGAAAGGTTGGGGCGAAAATCCTCAACCTTTTCTTTTCAATTTGAAAAAATATTCTGCTTGCTGTAAAATAAAAGTGCAAAGATAAAAACACAGTTTCGGTTGGTAGTCCGAACATATTCGTGACAGGCTAGATTTGTTTTTCTAATGACAATTGAAGTAGGTCACGACTATCAGTAACCCTCCTCCTTGGTTGTCCCTTCTTTGTAATGTATTTAAGGAGGATGCTGTATGGAACATGTTTCATTAGAATTGACCATATACTTTGAAAATGGCTTTTATTATGGCCTATTTGAGCAAGAAAATGCTCAAGGTTTGTCCGTTTGTCGGGTGACATTTGGAGTTGAGCCCCAAATGAACGAGGTTTTGGAATTTGTTAATCAGAAGTTTTCACAACTACAATTTAGCCCGGCTGTTGCACTAAAGAAAAAAAGACATTGTGCAAATCCCAAACGCTTGCAGCGATTAGCAAAAAAAGAAATGAAGCGTGAAAAACGCTCAACGAAATCACAAGATGCACTAAAACTGCAACAAGAGTTAGATAAACAAGCTAAACGTTCCAGATTGAAAGCTCAAAAAGAATATATGCAAAATAGAAAATTCCAATTAAAACAGCAAAAACGCAAAGAAAAGCACAAAGGTCATTGATTTTGTGCCGAAAAAAGAAGGAGACAAGTTGATGTTTATTCAATTTATCTCCTTCTTTTATTTACCAACTTGTTAAAGAAACTTCACCGCTGTTTAGCCACATTTCTTGTCCGGTATCTAATTGGATCAATAGCTGCCCGGTATCTGATATTTCCTTGGCAACTCCTTTGTAGTCTTTGTCATTTTGGCAAAAAGTGACCGTCCGACCTAAGACAAGGGAGTGTTGTTTGTAAAGGTAAATCAGCTCGTCTGGCTCACATTCATAAAAATCTTTCCAAATTTCAGCAATGAGTTCATTGCGTGTGATCGGTTGCTTTTCGTGGAAGAGAGAGGCAGCCCTATTTTTTAACTCTTTCGGAAAATCAGAGATTGCGAAATTGATGCCCACTCCAATAATCACATCAGTGACTAAGCCCGTCTCGACAGAAGTAATAGCTTCGGTTAAAATGCCGGCTATTTTCTTGCCCTTGTAGTAAATGTCATTGACCCATTTAATGTCCATTTCCATTAAAGTGAGGTCTTTAATAGCCTTATAAATGGCTCCAGCAGTCAGGATAGTATAGGCGGGAATTTGTTGAAAAGGGAGATTGGGTTTCAGATGAAGGGACATATAAATCCCGCCTTGATCTGGAGCAAAATAATTTCTGCCAAAGCGTCCACGACCAGCTGATTGATAGGAAGCAAGATAGAGCGTATTGGCAGGCTTACCAGCTTCAATACCAGCTTTGGCATCTAACTGAGTGGATTGGCAGTTTGGATTGAAGGAAACGTGGATGGGAGCAGCTTCTTCTATTTTTTTAGTAATCAGCAAGTCACCAGAGATGAGTTTATAACCTTTATTTTTTATGGATTCAATACGAATCCCTTCTTTTTCCAAACGCTGAATAGCTTTCCAGATAGAAGTGCGTGAAATTCCTAACTCCTGTGCTAATTTTTCACCGCTGATATAGTCAGATTCTCGACTTAAAATGTCAAATAAAATTTCGTATGTTTTCATTTCTATAAGCTACTCTTTCTAAGGGTTAGGGTGGTAGCAAGTGTTACCATACGAGGAATGGTTAGTTCAGCATGTTGAAATTCCTCGTGCAGCAGTTGCAAGCCTTGTCTGCCCATTTCTTCTGTAAAGACAGTAACCGTGCTGAGTGGTGGATAGACGTACTTGGCGATAGATGTATCGTTAAAAGCAATCAAACTAACACGATCTGGTACAGGGATGTCAGCTTCTTGAAGTGCTCGAAGAGCACCAACAGCTAAGGCGTCACTTGCCATGAAAAATGCAGTTGGAAGTTGTTCACCTAAATTTTCAATCAATTCTTTCATCATAGAATAACCTGATTCAGATGAAAAGTTTCCTATTTTGACGTATTTTTCCTGATAGAGTTGCTTTTCAGTTAGATAATTTTTAAAGGTTACTAAGCGTGGGTCAGATAAGGTAGTGGTTTTGTCAGAAGTTTGTTCTTGCCCCACTAGCAGTCCAATTTGCCGGTGCCCATTTTCTAAAAAGTGATTAAGAACAGCTATAACAGAATTTTCAAAGTCTATTGTGACGCAGCTATGGCCATAGGCAAGCGTATTGCTATCAATAAAAACAAGCTGCTCTGTGTGGAGTTCCAACTCCTTTATCTTTTGAGGGCTGAATTTTCCAATCGCAACGATACCGTCAACTTGAACGAGCTGTTCTAATTCTTCATTATTGAAAAAGCGCATAACATCATAACCCAACTCTTGGGCTTTTTTCTCTACGCCGATTCGGATAGCATAGTAGTAGAGGTCGTCTAGTTCCTCCTCTTCTGTGTACCATTCCACAATCGCAATTCTGCGGTTTTGAGAATTGCGATTGCTTCCTCTTTTTGTTTTTTTGTATTCTAATTCTTCTGCAATGTCAAATATTTTTTGGCGAGTCTCGTCACTCACAGACATAGATTGGTCGTGATTTAAAACGCGCGATACAGTTGCTGGAGAGACACCAGCACTTTTTGCAATATCTTTAATCGTTGCCATGATTGTTTCCTAATTTCTTTAAAGAATATGTCTATTATATCTTAAAAATTAGTAAAATACAAAAATATTTAGTAAATTTCCTAAACTTTACTATGAAAAGTTGGTGAGTAATACTTCTTACAACTTGATTGATAAAATTCCGGTAAAAATTTACTAAAATACTTGAAATTTTACTAATGGTGTTTTATAATAAAAATGATAAAACGGTTACAAGACCTAACAAAATAAAAGGAGACTTTTTATGTCAACAACTCTTTCAACTCAACAATTGCGTTCAAACTTTGCAACAATTTTTGGAACAGAAGCAGATCATACATTCTTCTCACCAGGTCGCATTAACCTGATTGGTGAGCATACCGATTACAACGGCGGGCATGTCTTTCCTGCAGCTATTTCATTAGGAACTTATGGGGCAGCGCGCAAGCGTGACGATAATTTACTTCGTTTTTACTCAGCAAATTTTGAAGACAAGGGAATTATTGAGGTGCCGCTAGAAGATCTTCGTTTTGAAAAAGCGCATAATTGGACGAATTATCCAAAAGGTGTGCTTCATTTCTTGCAAAAAGCAGGACATGTTATTGATAAAGGGATGGATGTCTATGTTTTTGGAAATATCCCAAATGGTTCGGGTCTCTCTTCATCTGCTTCTTTAGAGCTACTGACAGGAATTATTGCAGAGAAACTGTTTGATTTAAAATTAGACCGTTTGGATTTAGTAAAAATTGGTAAACAAACAGAGAACGAATTTATCGGTGTTAATTCTGGAATCATGGATCAGTTTGCCATTGGCATGGGAGCAGATCAACGGGCAATTTACTTAGATACGAACACGCTCGAATACGAGTTAGTGCCGCTTAATCTTAAAGACAATGTGGTTGTCATCATGAATACAAACAAGCGTCGTGAACTAGCAGACTCCAAATACAATGAACGCCGTGCAGAGTGTGAAAAAGCAGTAGAGGAATTAAAGCAAAAACTCTCTATTGCAACCTTGGGTGAATTAAATGAGTGGGATTTTGATGAATACAGCTACTTAATTCAAGATGAAAATCGACTCAAACGCGCTCGTCACGCTGTGTTGGAAAATCAACGGACACTTCAAGCTCAAGCTGCATTGCAAACTGGCGATTTGGAAAAATTCGGTCGCTTAATGAATGCATCTCATGTCTCACTTGAACATGATTATGAAGTCACAGGATTAGAGTTGGATACCTTGGCTCATACTGCATGGGAGCAAGAAGGAGTGCTGGGCGCTCGCATGACAGGAGCAGGATTTGGCGGTTGTGCCATTGCTTTGGTTCGTAAAGACGCAGTGGAAGCTTTTCAAAAAAATGTTGGTCAAAAATATGAAGAAGTCGTAGGTTATGCATCGAGCTTCTATATTGCTGAAATTGCTGGTGGCAGTCGCGTATTGGATTAAGCAAGCGTTTTACATAATAGTAATGAGGGCTGACGAGAATTTCAGCCCTTTCTATAAAAGAAAGGAAAATCAATGGCACGAAATTTACTGAATGCCTTTGTAACGGAGGTCATAGCAAATAGCTCTTTTACAGAAATCGACCGGATTTATCTAGCAAATCGCGTCATGAGTCTGGTTGGAGAAGAAGCTGCAAAGCAAGAGACAGCAGCAACCAGCTTAATTGATCTCAAAGATGATTTACTAGAAGTTGCTTTAGCAGTTGGAAAAATCGGCTCAACTCTCGCAGAACAGGATATTCTTGGAGCAGAGTTGATGAATTTAGTCACGCCAGCACCCAGTCAGCTCAATCAGCAATTTTGGAAGACTTATGAACAAGATCCCAAGCGGGCTATTGCTGATTTTTATGAGCTTAGTAAGCGTAATGATTATATCAAGGTCAAAGCCATTTCTAAAAACATTGCCTATCAAACACCGACTGAATATGGTGATTTGGAGATTACAATCAATCTTTCTAAGCCAGAAAAAGATCCCAAGGAAATTGCAGCAGTTAAGAAAGCCAAGACGAGCCACTATCCAGCCTGCCAGCTTTGTTTTGAAAATGAAGGGTATCAAGGGCGACTAGATCATCCAGCGCGAGTGAATCATCGAATTATCCGCTTTGATTTAGCCGGGCGAGAATGGGGCTTTCAGTATTCGCCCTATGCATATTTTAATGAGCATTGTATCTTTTTAGATAGCAAGCATACTCCTATGACTATCAGTCGTGCTACTTTTGAGCGTCTTTTGGACATTGTAGAGACTTTTCCAGGTTATTTTGCAGGCTCCAATGCGGATCTTCCTATCGTAGGAGGCTCCATTCTCACTCACGACCATTATCAAGGTGGACGACATACTTTTCCTATGGAAAAGGCAGAGCTGGACAAAACTTTCATCTTTGCAGGTTTTGAAAATGTAGAAGCCGGTATTGTCAATTGGCCCATGTCGGTTTTAAGGTTGCAATCAACTGATAAATCCACATTGATAGATTTGGCGGATAAAATTTTACAGAAATGGCGCAGCTACTCCGA
Source organism: Streptococcus sp. HMSC36C04 (assembly GCF_001839535.1). Classification (NCBI taxonomy): domain Bacteria; kingdom Bacillati; phylum Bacillota; class Bacilli; order Lactobacillales; family Streptococcaceae; genus Streptococcus; species Streptococcus sp. HMSC36C04. The sequence goes on from NZ_KV841591.1 coordinate 86,839, forward strand.
TTCGACTGTTCAGATTGTAGCTGAGTCAAATGGTGAATCGCACCATACCATTACTTCAATCGCACGCCAAAAAAATGGCAAGTTTGAGTTAGATTTGGTTCTTCGGGACAATCAAACGTCAAAAGAGCATCCAGATGGTATTTATCATCCGCATAAAGATGTTCAGCATATCAAGAAAGAAAACATTGGTTTGATTGAGGTCATGGGCTTAGCGATTCTCCCACCTCGTTTGAAAAATGAGTTAAAAGAAGTTGAAGAATTTCTTTTGGGACAAAGAAAAGAAGTGGCTCCTTATCATCAAGTGTGGGCTGAGCAGTTAAAAGATAGCCATTCAGATATAACAGCAGAATCAGTCCAGACAATCGTGCGTGCTTCGGTCGGTCAGATTTTCAAACGTGTCTTGGAAGATGCAGGTGTTTACAAGCGCACAAAAGAAGGTCAAATCGCCTTTATGCGTTTCGTTGAATCAGTTGGTCTTAAGAAATAGCGCCCTTTTTATGATATAATCTAAAAAATAGGAAGGAATGGTTATGGCAATTTTAGCATTAGGAGGAGTTGGTTATATCGGCTCCCACATAGTTGATTGATTGGTTGAAGCCGGACGAAAGGTGACAAGGCACCCCATTCCACTTGAAATCGCAGATCGTCGTCCAGGAAATCCGGATACACTTGTCGCATCGTCTGACAAGGCACGTCAGGTCTTGGGTTGGCAACCGAAATTTGACAATATTGAGATGATTATCGAAACAGCTTGGAAATGGCATTCGACACATCCAAACGGTTACGCTGATTGACATTGAAATCCAGCAGGAAGCCTGTTGGATTTTTACTTTTTAGTAATTTTCAGTTGTAATCTTTTTATTTCAGCTATCATTTGAAAAACTCTCACCTTCATGTTACAATTAAGAGAACAAATTAAATATATAGAGGTAATATCGTGGCTTTTGGTGATAATGGACAACGGAAAAAAACAGGATTTGAAAAATTGACTTTGATTGTAGTTGTTATCATGTTATTGGTAACGGTTGGAGCAATCTTTGCAAGTGCACTTGGTGCTTTGAGCAATTTCTAATCCTCAAACGCTTGAAAGAGCGTTTTTTTAGAGTGGAAAACGAGAAAAGAGAAAAATATGAGTATGTTTTTGGATACAGCTAAGATAAAAGTCAAGGCTGGCAATGGCGGTGATGGCATGGTAGCTTTCCGCCGTGAAAAGTATGTCCCAAATGGAGGACCTTGGGGCGGTGACGGTGGTCGTGGCGGCAATGTTGTTTTTGTCGTAGATGAAGGGCTTCGCACTTTGATGGATTTTCGTTACAATCGTCATTTTAAGGCTCAGTCTGGTGAAAAGGGGATGACCAAGGGAATGCACGGTCGTGGAGCAGAAGACCTCATTGTTCATGTACCGCAAGGGACGACGGTTCGTGATGCTGAAACAGGGAAAATCCTGACAGATTTGATTGAAAATGGGCAAGAGTTCGTCGTAGCTCATGGAGGTCGTGGAGGTCGTGGCAATATTCGCTTTGCGACGCCTAAAAATCCAGCACCAGAAATTTCTGAAAACGGTGAACCGGGACAAGAACGTGAACTCCAGTTGGAACTGAAAATTTTGGCAGATGTTGGTTTGGTTGGGTTTCCGTCTGTTGGGAAATCCACTCTTTTGAGTGTTATCACTTCTGCTAAACCGAAAATTGGCGCTTATCATTTCACGACCATTGTACCTAATCTTGGAATGGTTCGGACACAGTCCGGTGAATCCTTTGCTGTGGCAGACCTGCCTGGCTTGATTGAAGGAGCTAGCCAAGGTGTAGGACTTGGGACACAATTTCTTCGCCATATTGAGCGAACTCGTGTCATCTTGCATGTCATTGATATGTCAGCTAGCGAAGGACGTGATCCTTACGAAGATTATCTTGCTATCAATAAGGAATTGGAATCCTACAATCTTCGCTTAATGGAACGTCCACAGATTATTGTTGCTAATAAAATGGACATGCCTGAAAGTGCAGAGAATCTAAAAGTCTTTAAAGAAAAATTAGTAGCAAATTATGATGAATTTGATGAACTGCCACAGATTTTTCCAATTTCAAGTTTGACGAAACAAGGCTTGTCAACGCTTTTGGATGCAACTGCAGAATTGCTTGATAAAACACCTGAATTTCTGCTTTATGATGAGTCTGAAATGGAAGAAGAAGCCTACTATGGCTTTGATGAAGATGCTCCAGCCTTTGAAATTTCACGCGATGATGACGCTGCCTGGGTTTTATCTGGTGATAAGTTGGAAAAACTCTTTACCATGACGAACTTTGACCGTGAGGAAGCTGTCATGAAATTTGCACGGCAACTACGTGGTATGGGGGTAGACGAAGCATTGCGGGCGCGTGGTGCTAAGGATGGTGACTTAGTTCGCATCGGCAAGTTTGAATTTGAATTTGTAGACTAAAAAGGAGTGATATCATGGGTGATAAACCAATATCCTTTCGCGATGAAAATGGCAATTTCGTTTCTGCAGCTGACGTTTGGAATGAAAAAAAGCTTGAAAAACTTTTTAACAAACTCAATCCGAACCGAAAGCTTCGCTTGGAACGTGAAAAATTAGCACAAAAGAAAAAAGAATAGGACTTGCTCATTTTTGAGCTAAGTCCTATTTTTCAGTTTGTGGTAATTTCGTTTAATAAGTCTTGGGCAGTTGTGGTTGGATTGACACGGACACGGTTGAGGGTTAGAAGTCCGTCATTAAGAGAAGCTAGTCCATTGTTGGTTGTTAACCCCATTTTATAGCCGAGGCTTTCAGCAATCTGTGTCGTTGTTTCACTATAACGTCCAGAAGGATAAGCAACCGTCGTTGTGTTTTGTGACAGGTTGCTGTCTAGATATTGCTTAGAAGCTTGCAATTCTGTCGTTTGTGTTTCTGCACTTGAAAGGGATAAATCCGGATGATTAACGGTATGATCTTCAAAAGACATTCCCTTTTGCTTCATTTCCTTGATTTGCGCAAGCGTCAGTATATCCTCGCGTCCATTTTCGACAAAACCAGTAATGACATTATTGGTTGCCCGCATTTGGTATTTTTGAAGAAGTGGGAAAGCATTGGTGTAAAAATCTCTCAAACTATCATCAAAGGTCAACCAAACGACTTTTTTATTTTTCGGAAGGACATTTTCAGTCAAAACTTTATAGGCTTCCTTTGGCGTGAGAGTATAATAGCCAGCGTCTTTTAGAGCTTTCAAATGACTTTCAAACGTTTCAGGCGAGACAATCAAACCAGCATTTGCTGCTTCAGAAGGATCCATATTGTGAATCGCATGGTACATCAAAATAGGGAATTTAACAGGCTGATCTTGCTTTATCCATTTCACTTTGCTTACTTTTTCACTAGATCCAGATGTTTCTTCAGTAGTTGCTTGAGAAGTAGAAGATTTGCTCACTTTTGAAGTGGCAGTTCTGGTATGGTTATTAGCCAGATTTGTTCCAGAGCGTTTCCACATAAATGTTCCTGCAATAACCAGAACAACCAATAAGATGAAGCTTATAATAGCACGTCGTTGTCTCCTCTTACGAATACGATTTCGTACAGAACGATTACCAGAATGTTTTCCCATTATGTGGAACTCCTTTTACTTTTAAATCACTATGTATATTTTACCATATTTCTGACTAACCGTTCACAATTTTTTAAAATAGATTTCTATTATTTTTATAAAAATCCTAAAGTCTGCTTACTAGAAAAAAACAAGTTTATTTGCTATAATAAAAAGCATAAAATCTCAAGGAGTAGTCATGTCTATTAAAATTGCTTTACTTGGTTTTGGGACAGTTGCTAGTGGTGTTCCATTTTTATTGAAAGAAAATAGTGAAAAGATTGTGCAAGCAGCTCATTCAGAAATTGAAATTGCGAAAGTATTGGTAAAAGATGATGCTGAAAAAGAATGCTTGTTAGCAGCAGGAAATCATTTTAATTTTGTCACGACGATTGATGAAATTTTAAATGATAATGAAGTAACGATTGTCGTTGAATTGATGGGGCGTATTGAACCTGCAAAAACTTTCATCACTCAAGCGCTAGAGGCAGGTAAGCATGTTATCACTGCAAATAAAGACTTGCTGGCAGTTCATGGCGCTGAGTTGCTTGAGATTGCTGCAAAACACAAGGTAGCTCTTTACTATGAAGCGGCAGTAGCGGGAGGAATTCCGATTTTACGCACGCTTGTTAATTCCCTAGCTTCTGATAAAATTACACGTATTCTTGGTGTGGTCAATGGGACATCCAACTTCATGATGACCAAAATGGTAGAAGAGGGCTGGTCTTATGAGGCGGCACTTGCTGAAGCACAACGACTTGGATTTGCAGAAAGTGACCCAACCAATGATGTGGATGGGATTGATGCTGCATATAAAATGGTTATTTTGAGTCAATTTGCCTTTGGAATGACGGTTAAATTTGAAGATGTCGCCCACCAAGGCATTCGCAATATTACACCAGAAGATGTAGCGGTTGCGCAGCAATTAGGCTATGTTGTCAAATTAGTTGGTTCTATTGAAGAAACAAAATCAGGTCTCGCTGCAGAAGTCACACCGACCTTTTTACCAAAAACTCATCCTCTTGCTAGTGTGAATGGCGTGATGAATGCAATCTTTGTAGACTCTATCGGTATTGGTGAGTCGATGTATTACGGTCCAGGTGCGGGACAAAAACCCACTGCAACAAGTGTTGTCGCAGATATTATTCGGATTGTTCGACGGATTAACGAAGGAACTGTTGGAAAAGCCTTTAATGAGTTTCAGCGTGAATTAGTTCTGGCTAAACCAGAAGATCGTAAGAGCCCGTATTACTTTTCGATATTAGCACCTGATGCGAAAGGACAAGTTTTACGCTTAGCAGAAATTTTTAATGCTGAAAATGTCTCCTTTAAGCAAATTCTGCAACAAGGAACAGACGGAAATACTGCACGTGTTGTGATTATTACCCATGCTGTCAACAAAACGCAGCTAGAAAATGTCACTCGAAAATTGCAGGCAACTTCTGATTTTAAATTATTGAACACCTTCAAAGTATTAGGAGAATAAAATGAAAATTATTGTACCTGCAACGAGCGCGAATATTGGTCCGGGATTTGACTCGGTTGGTGTAGCTGTCAGTAAATATCTAACCATTGAAGTTTTGGGAGAAAGCGACCATTGGCTGATTGAGCATGATTTGGAGCGGCGTATTCCTTCTAACGAACGGAATTTATTGATTAAAGTGGCGCGCAGAATTGCTCCAGCTATTCAACCTCATCATTTAAAAATGACAAGTGATATTCCTTTAGCGCGTGGTCTGGGTTCTTCTAGTTCCGTTATTGTTGCAGGGATTGAACTTGCAAATCAATTGGCAAATTTGCAGTTGTCAAATGCTGAAAAATTGAATTTTGCGACGAAAATTGAGGGACATCCAGATAATGTAGCACCTGCTATTTATGGTAATTTGACGATTTCTAGTTATTTAAACGAGAAAGTTTCAACTGTAGTGACGGAATTTCCAGAAGTAAGCTTTATTGCCTATGTTCCAAATTATGAATTGCGTACTAAAGACAGCCGTGGCGTTCTTCCAAAAGGTTTATCTTATCGTGAAGCTGTCACTGCAAGCTCTGTAGCGAATGTGGCTATTGCCGCTTTAATGAAGGGCGATATGGTAACAGCAGGGCGTGCTATTGAGTCCGACCGTTTCCATGAGCATTATCGCCAAGGCTTAATTAAGGAATTTCCAAAAATCAAGATGTTGGCAAAGAAAAATGGTGCGTATGCGACTTATCTATCAGGAGCAGGACCTACTGTGATGGTTCTAGCACCAAAAGAACAGTCGAATATGCTAAAAGATAAAATAGAAGAGCAACAATTTAAAGGACAAGTTTTTGAACTTCAGGTTGATTGCCAAGGCGTTCGAGTAGAAAAATGAGAAGAGTGAAGAGGAGGAGAACAGAACTAAATGAAACAAAAATTTAGTTCGTAATCTTACCCTTACAAGGTTGCTCAATAGTCTGAGCAACTATTGTGAGGGCAGATAAAGAAAACGAAGTTTTCGCCAAAAGTGGCTCTTCTGAGCTTGAAAAGTGAACCCGCTTGGAAAGCTCTATCTGCCACCTCAAGGCAGTACTTTGAGCAATCAGTCGCTGGTCGTTGATTTATTACATAGTGTACTTTTTAGGTTGGGAATTTTTGTCCTAACCTCTTTTAATATTTTTACAAAAAATCTCCTCTTGTCTATTTATTCAAATGTATGCTATAATAAATAAAGAATATATAAAGGAGCACGGTTATGAATAAACTTGATTTGCAGGCGCTTGCGGATGAGTTAGGGTTGCAGTTTGATGAGACTTCATCTGTTATTTTTGGTCAAAAAGATGGTTATACTTTCTATATTGAACAAACGAATCAAAAAAATCAATACTGTATTTGTTGTTCGGTAAAAAATGGTGAAGCATTACCGTCTTTGGAAGAATTTAAAGAATTGACGAAATCTTCTAAGGCTTTGAAAACTTATCAGGTTAATTTATATAAAGCAACTTTTTATATTAAAACTGGTATGACTAAAGGAAAAACACGTGAACATATTCGTCAAGGATTACAAGACATTATCGTGTTCTTGAAAGAAAAAAATCTTACGAATGTTTGTGAGCAGACCGGAAAAGCAGGGCAAGTAGATCTTTATCAAGTCGGAGGGAACCTTTTACTGCTTTCACCAGAAGCATTTCAAGAATTAAGTTCAAACTTGTCAATTGAAAACCAAGTTTATGACCACCAAAAGGAAAGTATCTTAGCAGGGACGGTAGGAGCCTTTCTAGGGAGCTTGATAGGGGGAATTGTTACCTTGGTGATTGCTCAACTTGGATATGTAGCTGTTGTTGCAGGGATTGTCATGGGAGTTTGTACGATTAAAGGATACGAACTGTTAGGCAAAAAGTTATCCAAAGTTGGAATTGCAATTAGTGTGCTTTTCATGCTGGTGATGATGTTGGTTGCACATCAGTTTGACTATGCTATTCAGCTTGCAAAAGCAGAAGGAGTGGATGTTTTTACAGCCTTTACTTATCTAACAGAGTATATTTTTAATGGCAATGAAGTGCATATCTCTTATTGGACAAATCTTGGTTTGCTATTATTATTCACAGGTGCCGGTGCTGTGGGAACGATTATTAGCGTTTTGTCTGCACAGTCACAAAAATATGTTACAAGAAAATTAGGGTAAAAGAATTCAAAGGTTTAGATTTTTATCTGAGCCTTTTTAGATCTGATCAAAAACATTAAAGAATAGCTATTCAAAACATTTAGCATTTAATTTTAAAGAAGCTAATTGAATCGTCATCTCAACTATGCTACAATCAAGCTATGATATTCAATAAATTAACTAGAAAAAGTCGTATAGATCAATACTTAATAAAAAAAATGATTGCCTTTCGGCAAATGAGTTTCATTAAAATTACACAAGAAACATTGGTATCGCTCTTTCCGTTTTTCTTGCTGACGACGATAACAATGGTTTTTTCTGAATCCATTTTTGGTATAAATGGCTATATCAACAATCTTTTTGCGATTCGGCATTGGTTTCCTCATTTTTCAACTATTAGCTTAGTTACGACAAATTTCACCTATCTGATAGGAGGATTGGCAGGACCATTAGCAACTTATTTTAGTGCAAAGTACACAGCTGGTTATTATGGTCGTAGTACGGGGACCGCTGGGATTACAGCCTTTATTTTTAGCTTATTAGTCAATTCACGCGAATTATTTTCGGTGGTTTTAAATGACGGCGCTTTGACGAGAATCAATCTTCCTGTCAATATCAATCTAATTGTTGCAATATTGATTGGTTATGTGGTGGGACAAATTTTTCGATTTTCAAGTCCGAATGATGATCACATTGTAGATGAGCATTTTATTTATTACCCTAAAACGTTGCGCCCTATCTTCTGCTCGTTTGCTCTTGCTGTCTTGGTTAGTTTTCTCATTAATCTGGGCAATCGATACAATGTTTTCTCAACAATTGCAAATTTTTTGTCAGGCTTAATTGTCAATCGAAACAATATCTTTGTCATTGAAATGAATACTGCCTTACGGACTTTTAGCGCTTGGATTGGAAATAGCAATCTCTTCAACAATATTCCTTTTATAAATGATTCGTTTGCATTAGATAATCTTAATTATGCTTTGAAACATCATACTACAACAGGGGTACCTTATCTCTTTTCAACGACCAATCTGTATGATGCTTATGGAACGTTTTCAGGTCTGGGCGGAGTTTTAGCTCTTCTCGTAGCCATTTTATGGAAATCACGCAGTGACAAGGATCGCGATGTCAGTTTGAAGAGTATCTTTCCTTCCTTATTTAACCACGGCGTAGCCTTTATGGTCGGGATTCCTATATTTTTCAATTTTCTATTTTTAATCCCTTTTATCCTCGTACCAATGCTGAATGTCTTTGTAGCTAGTATTTTTCTATATTTTAGAATAATGCCTCCGGCTGTCTATCCAGTTCCTAGCGGAGCGCCAAGTGTACTCTATGCTTTTATTGGGACAGGCGGAAGTTTGCGAGCATTAGCAGTAGGAATTTTCATTTTTATTATCGATGTTCTCATTTATATCCCCTTTGTGAGATTTAATGACCGGATTCATGGGGAACTCAGACAAATGGATCAGAAAGGAGGCGAACATGACTAAAAAGGTAAAAATAGTGCTACTAATTGTTCTAATTTTTTTGATAGGACTAGCAATTCCCTCTTATAGTTGGACGAGAAAAAACATTGATCAAATTGCTAAATTTTATAATGCTCGGATGTCGCCAATCATTATGATACCAGGTAGTTCTGCTACGGAGAGCCGCTTTGACGGCTTGGTTCAAAAGCTCAATCAAAGACGTCGTGGCGTGAAGCATAGCTTGCTCAAAGTTAAGGTCTGGAATGACGGACGAATTACATATAATGGCTCTATCGCAGCGAATGATAACGAGCCAATCATTGTAATTGATTTTGAAAATAATAAAGATGGCTATAGTAACATCAAAAAACAGGCCAAAATGGTTGACGCTGCCTTTGAAAATCTCCAAGGAAAATACAATTTCAATAATTTTAAAGGCTTGGGTCACTCGAATGGTGGTTTAATTTACACAGCTTTTATTGAAAATTACCTCGGCAGCTATGATGTGGAATTGAAGAAGTTGATGACAATCGGAACGCCTTATAACTTTACTGAAACCAATATCAACAACAAAACTGAGATGTTAGCTGATTTCATCAAAAATCGCGAAAATATTCCGACTACTTTAGCTATGTATTCTGTTGCAGGAACCATTACTTATGATTCAGACGAATTGGTACCAGATGCGAGCGTGAGTGCAGGGAAATATATTTATCAAGGACAAGCAGCGCACTATACTGAAACCACAGTCACAGGTGCGGATGCCCAGCACTCGGACTTGCCAACCAATGATGAGGTTGTCTCCTTAGTTCAAGAGCGCCTTATAGATAGACAAAACCAGCGAAATCAAAGAAATTGAGAAGGAGTAGGACAGACGACTAGGGCTGCTGACACAATCATGGTCATCTACCCTAATCTCCTCTTTTTGTTGTTATAAATTATGAATCGGACGATAATTGCTATTCATTTTTTGCATATTACTCTGCAATTTTGCTATTGTACTTTTTCTGAAAAGAGCGTTATACTTATGATAAAAATTGCTAAAAGAGGAAATCACATGCAAAATATAACCTTAAATAACGGTGTCGAAATTCCAATTTAAGGTTTTGGAGTGTACCGAATTGCTCCCAAAGATACCAAGAGTGCTGTACTAAATGCTGTCAAGGCAGGTTATCGTCATTTTGATATTGCTCAAGCCTATGCCAATGAAAAGGAAATAGGTGAGGCGATTCGAGAGTCTGGGATTGACCGCAAAGAGTTTTTCATCACTAGTAAAGTCTGGCTATCCAACTATGGCTACGACAAGGCTTATGCCTCGGTTTTAGAATCTCTTGACAAAATGAAGTTAGATTATCTGGATCTTATGTTGCTCCACCAACCTTTTGGTGACTATTATGGTGCCTACCGTGCTTTGGAAAAGCTTTACAAAGAAGGAAAACTTCGAGCGATTGGTGTGTCTAATTTCTATCCAGATCGTCTCAGCGACATTGTAGCTTTCAATGAGATTACACCACAAGTCAATCAAGTGGAAACTCACCCACTGAATCAACAGATATTCGCACAAGAAAATATGATAAAAAATAAGGTGCAAATTGAATCTTGGGCTACTTTTGCAGAAGGTCGTGGTGACATTTTCAACAATCCAATTCTCAAAAGTATTGCTGATAAACATGGTAAATCCACTGCACAAGTCATGGTTCGCTGGCAAGTTCAACGGGGAATCGTTTGCTTAACTAAGTCTTCATGTTTTGAGCGAATGAAGGAAAATATTGATGTTTTTGACTTTGAACTCAGTGCAGAGAATATGGTAAAGATTGCAAGCATGGACACCCAAACCAGCCTTTTCTTTAATCATCAAGAAGCCAGCACAATAGATCTCTTTTTAGGATTTCTGGGGAGAAAATGAAAACAGGATTTTTGTTTGATTTCAGAAAATAACTACGTTAGTTTTCATTCAGATAATATTTTAATAACAATTGGGTATAATTAGTTGATTTTCGTTTGAAAAAGATTATTATATATGTAAGTAATCTGATGTAAAGAATGCTTTATTATAATTTTTGAAAGGTTATCTAATGTTAACTCCAAAATTTAGTCTATTTGTTCTTGCTAGCTATTTTATCTTACCAATTATTGCATTGTTATTTCCAAACAAATATGTTAAATTAATCGTATTTGTGATATTTCTATTAGAAAATATTTTGGTGATAGGTCTGTATATAAAGGGCAAGTATTTTAACTAATCATCTTATTTTACAATACAATAGCACCAAGAAAAAAGCCTAACTTTTTATTTTGATTGAGTTGGGCTTTTTCATCTTATTCAGTTTTAATACTAGAACAGTATTTAGTTGTTTAATAATCTTATTTTATAGTGAATATATCATGTTTTTTCATAAACATAGATCATTTAGTTTTCACCAACTCCTGTAAAATAGCTTTATTCTTCTTCAAAACGGAAATGTAGAAAGTCTTGGTAGCTTCTTTGTCCGAGATAGGAATCTGGATACGTTGACTATTCACAGTGGATTCTTCAGTGTTTTGTTGAGTAATATTGGTAGAAAAAGTTGGTAATTCAGAAGCATTTACCAAATCAACAAAGGCTACCCAATCTTTTTGAACAATAAACTTTGTTTGCGTCAGTTGATTGACTAATGGCTGCCAAATGCCTAGATCCGATCCGCAGCAGCATAGTCAAATTAGCCAATTCTGCAAGTTTTATCTCTTTTCGTGTGGCATACGGGTGAGTCAAGGGAACGGATAAGTAAAGTTGCTCCATGAAAAGCCCCATGGAAAGAATATGCTCTTTTTGATAGGATAGTCTGTTACAATGAAGTGAACGTTTTCGTCATCCAGAGCTTTTTCCAATTCGTCATTCGTCTTTTGCTCAATTTGAATGTGTTGTTCCAAGCCCTTTTCTTTTATACGACTTTCCAGTTCAAAGATGGCTCCCGGCGCATTAACACCACCAAAAATAGTACTTTCTTTTAATGCAAAATGTTGTACATCATCGAGAAATTTTTGTTTTTGTTTCAGAAATTTTTTGGTTAGTTTAACTGTTTGATGACCGGTTTCCGTGAAACTTAATTTATTTTTTCTTCGCTCAAAAAGAGTAACTCCCAATTCATCTTCCAGCATTTGCATATTTCGAGTTAAGGATAGCTGAGAGATGAGTAGGACTTCGGCTGCCTTAGACAAGGTAAAACAATGAGTTGCTCCAAGTGTTGTAAATTCAGCATGATGTCTCCTTTTTGATCAATGAATTGGACAGTTTTAACTATAGGTAAAATGAATACTAATATTATCTATCGTTATTGTGCAATTTTTTATTTGTCTTGTAAAATGAAAGCAGAGAGTAGCACAAGTCATTCAAAACTATTCAAGTTCTATGCAAACCTTTTCAATTCGTAAAAAATCTGATATAATAAGAATGAAAAAAAGTTATTAGAGGAGAGTAGCATGTCTAAAAAAATTATTGGGATTGACCTAGGTGGTACATCTGTGAAGTTTGCGATTCTGACCCAAGAAGGAGAAGTTCAAGAAAAATGGTCTATTAAGACAAATATTTTAGATGAAGGCAGTCATATTGTTGATGATATGATTGAATCGATCAACCATCGCTTGAAATTATTAAACCTTTCAGCTGAAGATTTCATTGGAATTGGTATGGGTTCTCCTGGTGTCGTGGATCGTGAAAAAGGAACTGTTATCGGAGCTTACAACTTAAACTGGAAAACCCTTCAACCCGTAAAAGAAAAAATTGAAAAAGCGACTGGCATTCCTTTCTTTATTGATAATGATGCGAATGTAGCTGCGCTTGGCGAACGTTGGAAAGGTGCTGGTGAAAACCAACCAGATGTCGTCTTTATGACACTTGGGACAGGTGTCGGTGGTGGCATTGTTGCGGAAGGAAAACTACTGCATGGTGTAGCTGGAGCAGCCGGAGAATTGGGACATATCACAGTTGATTTTGACCAGCCGATTCTCTGTACTTGTGGCAAAAAAGGTTGCCTAGAAACTGTAGCTTCTGCAACGGGAATTGTCAATTTAACGCGTCGCTACGCTGATGAATATGCTGGTGATGCAGAGCTGAAAAAATTGATTGATAACGGTGAAGACGTTAATGCAAAAATTGTCTTTGATTTGGCTAAAGCTGGTGATGAACTAGCCCTCATTGTTTATCGCAATTTTGCACGTTATCTTGGTATAGCTTGTGCGAATATCGGATCTATCTTAAATCCGTCAACAATTGTCATTGGTGGTGGCGTCTCTGCAGCAGGTGAATTTTTGCTAGACGGTGTTCGTAAGGTCTATGAAGAAAATTCTTTCCCTCAAGTGCGTACATCAACAAAACTTGCACTTGCAACGCTTGGAAATGATGCAGGCGTCATTGGAGCAGCTTCATTGGTTCTTCAATAATTCGCTAAAATGGAAGAATAATCCGAATAAGGCATTTACAATTATTATAGAATTTGTTATAATATTAGTTAGTGCGCAATGGAAGCACTAGAAAACGACTAATCCGCTGTGGTCTTGAACTGCAAGATTAGTAAGATAGGAGAAGAAAAATGAATCCATTAATCCAAAGTTTGACTGAAGGTCAACTTCGTACTGATATTCCTGCATTCCGTCCTGGTGACACTGTTCGTGTTCATGCGAAAGTTGTCGAAGGAAATCGCGAACGTATCCAAATTTTCGAAGGTGTGGTTATCGCTCGTAAAGGTGCTGGTATTTCAGAAAACTATACTGTTCGTAAAATCTCTAACGGTGTAGGTGTTGAACGTATCTTCCCACTTCACACACCACGTGTTGAAAAGATTGAAGTAGTGCGTTACGGTAAAGTACGTCGTGCGAAATTGTATTACCTTCGTGCATTGCAAGGTAAAGCAGCGCGTATCAAAGAAATTCGCCGTTAATGTAGAATTAACTCTGTCACTTGGCAGAGTTTTTCTCTAGTCCCCTTAGTTCAATGGATATAACAACTCCCTCCTAAGGAGTAGTTGCTGGTTCGATTCCGGCAGGGGACATAATGTGTCCTCAAAAGTCCTTATTGTTGAAGGGCTTTTGTGTTTTTTGAGTTCAATATTTGCTTGTTATTCTCAATAAAATATAAAAGTAAACTTTGTTTTGGAAACATCTGACTGAAAGGATAAGAATATGAAGGCTTATTTTATTGGAGGACTAGGCTGCAATTGCTATTATCCCCAGGACTTTTTTAATGCACTGTCTTTTCCAGTTACTTATCTAGATATTTATGATTCTAGGTTGGAAGAGCAATTGATTTCATTACAGGCGTTGAAAGATTGGTTTATGGCACAAGTTGATATGGATGACGATATTCTGTTAATAGCCCATTCTTTGGGAGCAGATTTAGCAGTTTATCTAACAAGTGTCTATGATAAAATTACGCATCTCGTCTTATTAGATGGTGGATACATTAATATGGATAAAATTTGCCCTTTGAATGTAGAAATTGAAGATTCTCTGAATTATCTTCAAACGAGTGTTTATGAAAGCCTAAAGAAAGCTGTTATAACTGAAAAACAAAGCTCTGCTGTATGGTCAGAAGATTTGGAGAGGGCGGCAAAAGAAAGTTTTGTTTTTGATAAAGTTCAAAAACATTGGCATTTAAGCTTATCTAAAAAGTTAATGACTCATTTATTGACAATAAGACGGCAAGCTTTTAGAAATTTGTCCTTTTTGAAAAATAAAAATGCAATTTTGTTCATTCCAGAAATAAATAAGGAAACGCCAATTTGGAAAAAGAGGGCTATACAGACCATCCCGAACTTTCTAAACCTCATAGAAATGACTAGCTGTAGTCATTCATTGTATATGGAAAAACCGAAAGAATAGCAGCATTACTTGAAGATAAAATGGAAATTAGGTCACTCTTTTGAGAAAAGAGACTATGCTCTTTGCCTTTTCTAGGACAAGTTTTATGAGATAATCTTCTAAACTAAATTGGAATATTCTGATTTAGTTTTTTCTTTTTATATTTTGTGTATCATTTTACTATTTTCTCTCTTTATTTTTAGTTTCTTTTAAGAAAAAATTCAGTCACTTTTAAGAAAAAGTAGATATGATAGTTCCATTCAAAAGAAAGGACGTGATGAGATGAAAAACTCAAAGTTAAATTTGTTTGTCTGATAAATTTTGGCATCAAAGAAGTTATTGTGGCAATACTCTTTGGAATGCAATCTCTGAACGCTTAAAAATAGAAAGAAGGAATTTGACAAAAATGAAACAAGAGAACACAAGTAAGAAAGAGAAGATGATCATGGTTGAAAAAAGTACCAAATGGTGGATGACCGTTGTAGCGAGCGGATCACTCGCTGTTGGTCTTCTCGGTGGGCTAGGCATTGGTTCTTTGGCAACGAATGCTCTCAATCAGCAGGCAAAAGTACAGACAAGCACAACAACTCAGGCACAGAATAACCAGCAACAGGGGAACCAAAATCAAGGTGGTCCGGGAATGCCTCCAGGCGGACAACAAAACGGAAATAATCAAGACGATCCAAATGGAATGCCACCCCAACAAAATGGCAACCAAAGTGACAATAGTAACAGCCAAAATGGCTCAGGAAACAGTAATAACTCAAAGAAAAAGCTCCATCAAATGCTGACGGTTCGACTAAATCAGATAAGAATAGTAGTACGACAGAAAATAATGACTCAAGTACAACAAATTCTTAATATTTCAGAGAAAGTCATGATATAATAGAATCAGAATAATAGAAAGTCAGTAGATTGATTTTTGGCAAGACAATGCGAAAGCATTACTTAGTTCACGATGAAGGGAGCGGGCAGAACTGAACATTCAAAATGTTTTTTAGTTCGTGGCTTTATCCCCTTAAGCCTCAAAGTACTGTTTTGAGCAATCAGCTACTGCGCCGTTAGTTTAGTGCATAACGAATTTTGAAACTAGGAACTTTTGTTCCAGACTTGTATTTTAGAAGGAAAAGCATATGATTAAGATTCTATTAGTGGAAGACGACCTCGGTCTATCTAATTCAGTATTTGATTTTTTGGATGATTTTGCAGATGTCATGCAAGTTTTTGACGGTGAGGAAGGATTGTACGAGGCTGAGAGTGGCGTGTACGATCTTATCTTGCTTGATTTGATGTTGCCAGAAAAAGACGGTTTCCAAGTATTGAAGGAATTACGTAAAAAGGGATTTACAACACCGGTATTGATTATGACAGCTAAAGAGAGTTTGAATGATAAAGGACATGGCTTTGAGCTGGGAGCTGACGATTATTTGACCAAACCATTTTATTTGGAAGAGTTAAAAATGCGGATTCAAGCTCTTTTGAAACGATCGGGCAAGTTTAATGAAAATACTCTTTCTTATGGCGATGTCACTGTTAATTTATCAACTAACACAACACTTGTAGACGGAAATGAAGTAGAATTGCTCGGAAAAGAATTTGACTTGCTGGTGTATTTCTTGCAAAATCAAAATGTCATTTTGCCTAAGACACAGATTTTCGATCGCTTGTGGGGATTTGATAGTGATACAACGATTTCAGTCGTAGAAGTCTATGTTTCAAAAATCCGGAAAAAATTGAAAGGGACGACCTTTGCGAACAATCTTCAAACGCTTCGCAGCGTCGGATATATTTTAAAAGATGCTGAATAAACTAAAAAAAACATGGTATGCGGATGATTTTTCTTATTTCATTCGCAATTTTGGTATTTTTACTCTCATTTTCTCAGCCATGACTCTGATTATCATTCAGGTGATGCGCTCAAGCCTTTATACAACGGTCGATAATAACTTGAAAAGTCTCAGTCAGGATTCCGCTTCTGTCATCAATTTGGCGCTCGCTCGGAGAGTGGGGCTGGAACAGAAGTCAGACAACGGAGAGCCTAAAGCCGATACGGGTGACAAAGAGCTTACTGATAAACCAAATGTCAGTGCCAATACGGAAGTTATCTTATTTGATAAGGATTACAAGCCGATTATTACTAGCAATAATTTTCTGGGACTTAACAAACTTTCCTTTAATAGCAAGCAATTGGATCGCATTCGGCAAGTTCAAGTAAAAAGCAATTATGGGCGTGAAGAAACCTATCGGACGATTTTATTTAAGGTGAAATTGCCTAATTTGGAAACGAACGTTAAATACGCAGCTGTCTTTATCAATATCAGCCAATTGGAACAAACCAGTCAAAATCATGAGCATCTAATAGTCGTGGTAATGATTAGTTTCTGGGGAATTTCTTTGATTGCAAGTGTCTATCTGGCTCGGGTTAGTGTTAAACCTTTGTTGGAGAGTATTCAAAAGCAAAAGAGCTTTGTTGAAAATGCTAGCCACGAGTTGCGCACACCTCTAGCAGTTTTGCAAAATCGCTTGGAAACCTTGTTTAGAAAACCAGAAGCCACCATTATGGAATCAAGCGAAAGCATTGCTTCTAGTTTGGATGAAGTGCGAAACATGAAAATGTTGACGACAAATCTACTCAATCTAGCACGACGCGATGACGGGATTAAACCAGAAATTGGCGATGTCGAGCCAAATTTCTTTAATACGACCTTTACCAACTATGAGATGGTTGCCGCAGAAAATGGGAAAACTTTCCGATTTGACAATAGGATTCACCGCATGATTAAAACAGACAAGACCTTGCTGAAGCAATTGATGACAATTCTGTTTGATAATGCCTTGAAATATACAGATGAAGACGGTGTAATTGAGTTGACGATTTCAGCGAATGACCGGACCCTTTTTTTGAAAGTTGCAGATAATGGTCCGGGGATTAGTACGGCAGATAAGAAAAAGATTTTTGATCGTTTTTATCGTGTTGATAAAGCACGGACTCGGCAGACAGGCGGTTTTGGTCTAGGCTTGTCGCTTGCAAAGCAAATCACAGAAGCCCTTAAAGGGACTATTACGGTGAAAGATAATAAGCCGAAAGGAACCATTTTTGAGGTGAAGATTGCCATTAGAACGGACAATAGAAAGAAAAAATAAGTCAGGAATAACTTGTATCCATAGGGGGAAAGTTGTTTCGGAAGATGAGAAAAACACGAACAAAGTCAGGATCAGTTGTTGGCTATCTTGATCTGTTCGTGTTTTTATCTTGTTTAAAAGCAGAGTTGAATGGTTGAGGCTGGGATGCCAACGTTGCTTTCGTCAGCCGGGCGGACGGACTGCCTGAGTTTTAGTTTATGCTGTCAGTCGAGCGGACGAGTTGTCTAACTTTTAGTTTATGCTGTCAGCCGGGCGGACGAGTTGCCTGACTTTTAGTTTATGCTGTCAGCCGGGCGGACGGACTGCCTAAGTTTTAGTTTATACCGTCAGCTGAGCGGCGGACAAGACTCCCAACTTTCGGTTTGCTTTGTCGCCCTAATCGACAGAGAGAACGAATTTTGGTTTCAATCTTGCTGTGTTCTTTATTTTATTGCACAGACCAGACACTAACTGACTTTTCTGCAACTGGGAAATCTGCCCAGCCGTCTTTTTTGATTGTCACGATTGAAGAGCTGTTTCCTAAGCAATCTTTGAACTCCTTACCAGCCCAATTTTCACCAACATACATGCGTTTTGAATTTGCTTGGTCGTTACTTATGATGACAGCGATTGGTTGTTCGTTGTCTTTTCCTGAACGAGTCCAAGCGATACAATGCTCGTCATCAAAATAATCAGTCTGTTCTCCATAGGCTAAGTTGAGCCGAATGTCTAACAGTTTATCTAGGACTTCTTGGAAACTTTGTTGAGCGAACTCGCCCTTGATGCCATAGTAATCTCCGTAGAACACACAAGGAAGCCCAGCTTCACGAAGCAAAATAAGCGCATAAGCAGCAGGTTTAAACCATTCTTCAACAGTTGATTCTAGCGCTTGTCCACGTTGTGTGTCGTGATTATCGACAAAAGTAACAGCCGATTTAGGGTGGTTTTTGACAAGCGTTTGTTCAAAAATATTTCGCAAATCATAGTCCGCCCCAGCACGGCTAGCATCAAATAAGTTGTGGTGCAGTTTGACATCTACGAGATCAAAACGATAGTCAATACTTCCTAAATAATCGTTATTTGCAGTTTCATCACCATTCCAAAACTCTCCAAAGACATAGAAATCTTCTCCATACTTCGCCATAATGTCGCGGATAAAATTTCCCATAAAGAAAGAGTCAATATGCTTAATAGCGTCCAATCTAAAGCCATGAATGCCGGTCGTTTCGATAAACCAATCTGCCCAATCATAAAGGTTTTGAATGACTTCTGGGTGCTTAAAATCAAGGTCAGCGTACATAAGATAGTCGAAATTTCCATTTTCATTGTCCACCAAGTCATCATCAGCCCAACCTTTGTTATCC
Source organism: Streptococcus sp. HMSC36C04 (assembly GCF_001839535.1). NCBI lineage: Bacteria > Bacillati > Bacillota > Bacilli > Lactobacillales > Streptococcaceae > Streptococcus > Streptococcus sp. HMSC36C04. The sequence goes on from NZ_KV841591.1 coordinate 105,828, forward strand.
CCTTGAATGAGGTAAATCCCTGATTTATTTCGCTTAGCGTCATAATCCGTCCCTGTAAAGTGGTACCAATGCCATTCAAAATCATTGTATTTTTTATGGCGACCAGGGAATGTGAACTTAGTCCAGCCTTTTATTTCAAAAGGTTCAGAGAGGGCGACTGTACGATCGTTTGGGTCAACTTCAATAACAGTAAATCGCTCTTTGTAATCTGCTGCTGCTTTGTGATTTAAAACGATATCTGCAATAGGCTCAATCCCATTTTCTTTGAGTGCTGAGATAGCCTTCAAATAGTCTTTCTTAAAGCCATACTTTGTCCGAACGGTTCCTTTTTGGTCAAATTCGCCCAAGTCAAATAAGTCATAAATGCCGTAGCCGACATCATTAGAACTAGTTGCTTTGAAAGCAGGTGGCATCCAAACCTTGCGAATCCCTTTAGAAGCTAGATGTGGAGCGTCTGTTGCCAAACGATTCCAATGTTGCCCGTCATTTGGTAGATACCATTCAAAATATTGCATCAATGTTTGATTTTTCATACGAGATACCTCTTTCTTGTCTTGTTGGCTATTATTTTAGCAAAATAATCTTTACAACGCAAACGTTTGCGTAAATTTTATAGAGTCAAAGGATGAAAAAAAGATTGAAACGATGATTGTTGAGGTATATAATAAGGCTAGTGAGCTATTTTTATAAAAAGTTGAAGGAGCCATTGATGAAAAATAGGATTCAAGATATTTTTGACAAGAGCATGGCGATTGAGAGTTTCACGCATACGAGTTCAGAAAGAAATATTGAAAATTTTCTCAATCAATATATTGGCAGTTTGCCGTATTTTCAAGAGCATTCAGATTACTTTGGCACCTATCAGATTTCGGATGATATTTATCGACGTAATGTTAATTGGGCTTTGGTAAAACGTCATCATACAGATACAGTAATTTTGTTTCACCACCATGATACAGTTGATATCGAGGACTTTGGCAATTTAAAAGAAATTGCTTTTGACAATGCTGCTTTGAAAAAGGCTTTAGCGAGTGCTTCATTAGGTCAAGATGTACTAGAAGATATCGGTTCTAACGAATGGCAGTTTGGTCGTGGGTCATGTGATATGAAAGCTGCATTGGCTTTGCAATTGGGAGTAGTAACAGAATATGCGAGCAAAGCAGAAGGAAAAGTGAATCTTCTTTATTTATCAGTTGGAGATGAGGAATCCTATTCTCAGGGAATGCGATCTGCTGTAGGTTTGCTTGCTAATCTGAAAAAGAAATTTCATCTGAATTATATCTTGGCGATTGATTCAGAACCATTTGAAAGTCCTTCAGCTCAAGAAAAAGTATTGCATGTTGGAACAGTTGGGAAAATGATGCCTGTCGTGGTGACGCAGGGTATTCTATCCCACATGAAAGAACCTCTCAAGGGTATCAATGCTGTTTCACTCCTCGCAAAAGTAGTGGAAAAAATTGACCTTAATCCCTGCTTGTCGGATTCAATTTATGGAGAGCAAGCCCCTTTGCCTTCGTGGTCTTACATGCGTGATTTGAAGGAAAATTATGATGTGTCAACTGTTCTCAGAGCAGCAGGTTATTTTAGTGTTCTTTATTTAGATAAAAGTCCGAAAGAGCTGATGGCGACGATTCAACATCTCTGCCAAGGAGCTGTTGATGAATTTTATGAGCGTTATCAGGCTTTGCAGGTGATTTATAAAGAGGATAAAAAAGTCACAAAACCTCGTGTATTGACTTATGAAGAGTTAATCCAGTTATGTCAAAAGAAGGCTGGATTTGAAGAATTTATGCACAAGGTAAACCAATTTGCTTATAAAGCATTTCAAGCGGGCTCAAGCTATCAAGAAATAACCATTGCAACTGTTCAAAAGGTGTTAGATTTCTATGATAAAAAGGAAGCATTTGTTGTGCTGGCTATCGCACCACCTTATTATCCTTCTATGAATTGTCGGCATCTGAAAAATAGTGTGGTTGATATTGAAAAACTCATTGCATTTTATAGGAATTACTTGGTTGAACAAGGAGCTAGTCGTTTAAAAGTCGAAGAATTCTTTATGGGAATCTGTGACATTAGTTACTGTGCTTTAGAAAAATCTGTTAAAGAGTATCAGAAAATTATCGAGAGTATGGCTGTTCCTGAACATTTATATTCGATTGATTTTGAGAAAATTCAGGACATCAATGTTCCTGGCATCAATCTAGGACCCTGGGGAAAAGATTTACATCAGTTGACGGAACGCGTCTATGAAAAGGATATGTTGGAGACGATTCCTCAATTTCTGTTATATTTGCTAGAACATATTGACAGTATTAAAAAATAAAAAACAAGAGCTATCTTCTTAACTGAATTGAATATAGCTCTTGTCTTTTATGAAAATTGCTCTAAAAAGTTATCTAGTTCTTTTTGGTTATGAAGAACTATAAATTTGTAGGGATACATTTTTTGAAGTTTCTTATATCGTTTCCGAATGTTAGCAGTTCGTCCGTCATGTAAGATCCAGCGGATAAATTCCCAGTCAAACTTTTCAGGACAGCCTTGTGCCATGCTGTCTCTGACCTCACCTCTGTTCTTGGAATAACGCTTTACAGCCCGTAAAAGACAATCCCAAGGCGAGAAATTTAAAAAAATAATTTGGTCTGCTTGCTCCATTCTCTCTTCATAGCAGCAGGAGCTGTAGTTTCCGTCTATCACCCAGCTTTCTTTGGCTTCTAAAAAATCCTTAACTTGCTCTTGCATCCAGTTGCGGTCGCTCATTTCCCAATTGGGTAGAAATTGTAGCGTGTCCAAATGAAGCAGTGAGATGTCATAATGTTTTGCTAAATATTTAGCAAGTGTAGACTTTCCAGAGCCGGAGTAGCCGATAATTGCGATTTTCATATAGAGCCTTTCTTACCGATGCAACAAAAAAAGCTCCACTGAGCTCTTTTTTACGTTATGCAGATTATTTTGCAAGTTTGCTAGCAAGGCGTGCTTTGTCGCGGCTCGCTTTGTTTTTGTGGATCAAACCTTTAGTTTCTGCTTTATCGATAGCTGAGCTTGCAGCACGGAAAAGTTCTTCAGAAGGGTTTGCTTCAAATGCTTTAATTGCAGAACGCATAGCTGATTTTTGAGCTGAGTTTTTTTCGTTTTGTTTAACGTTTAATTCAGCGCGTTTGATAGCTGATTTAATATTTGCCAATGTTTTCACCTCCAATGATATACTAACTATCTAATTATATATGAAAAGTTGAGATTTGACAAGCTTTTTTATTTTTTTAAGTAAATTTCATCAATCTCATGATTTTCTGTTTTATGAAGAATAATTTCAGCTCGGTTGCGTGTGGGTTCGATATAATCCTGTAAATTGACAAGATTAATAGATTTCCAGACATTTTGAGCAAATTCCATAACTTTGTTTTCTGGCTGAGAAGTGAAAGGATGATAATAGTTATTTGGTTCTTCTTTTGCTAAAGTGAGCAATTTTTTAAAGCGGTCCAGATACCAAGTTTCGATATTTTCAACTTCTGCATCCACGTAAATCGAAAAATCAAAGAAATCCGTCATATAGAGGCGTTCATTTTGTGGATTTTGAAAAACATTGATACCTTCAACGATGACAAAATCTGCGGCTGTAACATACTGTTTTTCGTCTGGAACAATATCATAAATTTCATGAGAATAAACAGGAATTTGATAATCCTTTCCATTTTTGATATTGTCCAAAAAGTCAAGCAAGAGCCCCATATTATAGCTTTCTGGAAAGCCTTTGCGCTTGAGAAGATTTTGATCCTGCAAGTGAGCATTTGGATAAAGAAATCCGTCCGTCGTCACCAATTCAACAGTTGCATTTGAAAATGTCCGAGATAAAAGGATTTGCAAGAGCCGACTGGTAGTAGATTTTCCAACAGCAACGCTGCCAGAGACACCGATAATAAACGGTTGGCGTTTGATAGCTTTCTGTAAAAAAATCCCTTTTGAAAATGCTAAATCTTCTTTTGAGCGCTTATAAATTTGGATGAGATTGGTCAAGGGAAGATAAACATCTGTTACATCTTGAAGGCTAATCTTATCATTGAAACTTTTGATAGAATTCAATTCTTTTTGCGTCAAAGGCGGGGTTGTTTTACGATGCAGATTTTGCCAAGTTTTTCGACTAATTTTTTCAAAATGGATAAATTCGTTATTCATAGAGGACTCCTATTAATATGACCATTAGTATATCATAATTTTAAACAAATTGTAAACGGTTTACAAATAAAAGGTCTTTATGTTAAAATAGTTTTATGACTAAAATGTATTTCGCAGAAAATCCAGATGCAGAGCATGATATTCACGAATTGAAGGTTCAGCTTCTGGGTCAAAAGATGACTTTCTTGACTGATGCAGGAGTCTTTAGTAAGAAAATGATTGATTATGGCAGTCAAGCTCTTTTAAAGTGTCTTGATTTTCATAAGCAAGAAAGCGTATTAGATGTTGGTTGTGGCTATGGAACATTGGGACTGACTTTGGTCAAAGCTAAAGAAGTCGAAGCGACGCTTGTTGATATAAATCAGCGTGCTCTTGATTTGGCGCGTCAAAATGCCGAGCGTAATCAAGTTCTAGCTACGATTTTTCAATCTAATATTTATCAAAATGTAGAAGGGAGATTTCATCATATTATCAGCAATCCACCGATTCGAGCTGGGAAACAGATTGTTCATGAGGTGATTACAGGAAGTTATACGCACTTACTAGACGGTGGGGATTTAACCATTGTTATTCAAAAAAAACAAGGGGCACCAAGTGCAAAAGCTAAGATGGAAGATGTATTCGGAAACTGCGAAATTCTAAAAAAAGATAAGGGATATTATATCCTTAGAAGTAGGAAGGAAATATGAGAGCAGTTGATGTGATTCAGAAAAAGCGGGACGGCTTAGAATTAACCAGCGATGAAATCAAGTGGTTAATTGAAGGATATGTTGCCGGAACTGTGCCAGATTATCAAATGTCAGCTTTTGCAATGGCAGTATATTTTAAAGGCATGAGCACTCGCGAGATTTCTGATTTGACGATGACTATGGTAGGGACAGGTCAGCAAATTGATTTGTCAGCTATATCTGGCGTTAAGGTTGATAAGCATTCAACCGGAGGCGTAGGAGACAAGGTAACGCTTGTACTGGTGCCTTTGGTAGCTAGTTTTGGAATCCCTGTTGCTAAAATGAGCGGTCGTGGACTCGGTCACACAGGGGGAACGCTTGATAAATTAGAATCCATTAAAGGATTTCAAATTGAGCGCAGCCAAGAAGAATTTATTAAGCAAGTACAGGATATTGGACTATCCGTCATTGGTCAGTCAAATCAGTTGGTGAAAGCTGATAAGTTACTTTATGCTTTGCGTGATGTGACGGCGACAGTTGATACCATTCCTTTAATTGCAAGTTCTGTTATGAGCAAGAAAATTGCAGCTGGTGCGGATAGCATTTTGTTAGACGTGACAGTTGGGGAAGGCGCATTTATGAAAAATCTAGAAGATGCGCGTGCTCTAGCTCGTACAATGGTTGATTTAGGAAAGGCGGTTGGGCGTAGGACGACAGCAGTTATTACTGATATGAGCCAACCTCTGGGAACTAGCATTGGTAATCGTTTGGAAATCCTTGAAGCTTTGGATATCCTGCAAGGAAAAGGACGAGAAGATGTAACAGAATTTATTTGTGAATTAGGTCAAATCATGCTCAGCTTAGCAAATGTTGAAAAAACTGTAAAAGAAGTGCGGGAACATCTATTTGATGGATCGGCACTGCAAAAATTTGAAGCCATGGTTGTTGCACAAGGTGGCGATTTAGAAGATTTGTACCGCCCTTCATCAGCAAAATACGTTGTAGAAGTGACTGCAGATGAAGCGGGTTATATTTCTGAATTACCAGCGATGGAGTTTGGTTTATTTGCTATGCGGCTGGGTGCAGGTCGAGCTGTGAAATCTGATGCATTAGACTTTGAAACAGGAATTGTTTTTGAAAAGAAAGTCGGAGAATCAATCAAAATTGGTGAAATTGTCGCAAAAGTTTATGCAAATGAAAAAATTTCACAAGAACTAGTTACAGAATTCAAAAAAAATGTTAAAATAAGTAATGAGTCAAAAAAAGTTCAAGAGATTATTGAAGTAATCGCTTAACTTACAGGAGAACCGAAAATGAAGTTAAATAAATACATCGATCATACGCTTTTGAAACCAGATGCTCAACAAGAGCAAATTGAAAAATTGATTGAAGAAGCAAGAGAATATGATTTTGCAAGTGTTTGTGTTAATCCAACATGGGTCAGTTTTGCAACAGAAGGATTACGAGATACAGATGTTAAGGTTTGTACGGTTATTGGTTTCCCTTTGGGTGCAAATACACCTGCTGTAAAAGCTTTTGAGGCAAAAGATGCCATTAAGAACGGAGCAGACGAAGTGGATATGGTGATCAACATTGGTGCTTTGAAATCTCAAAATCTGGTGTTGGTAGAAGAAGATATTGCTGCTGTTGTGGAAGCAAGCGGTGACACACTTGTAAAAGTAATTATCGAAACTTGTTTGTTAACTGATGAAGAAAAAGTTGTAGCGTGTCAGTTAGCCCAAAAAGCTGGTGCAGACTTTGTAAAAACTTCAACTGGATTTTCAACTGGAGGCGCTACTGTTCATGATGTGGCGTTGATGAGAAAAGTAGTTGGTCCGGATATGGGGGTCAAAGCTTCAGGAGGCGCTCGCTCATACGAAGATGCAGTCGCATTTATTGAAGCAGGCGCAACGCGTATTGGAGCTTCTTCTGGTGTAGCCATTATGAAAGGAGAAAAAGCTAGTGGCGACTACTGAGTTGATTGATCTAGCTATTGAGACAAGTAAAAAGGCCTACGTTCCTTATTCTCATTTTCCAATCGGTGCTGTACTAGTAGCAAAAAATGGTCAGATTTTTACAGGTGTGAACATTGAAAATGCTAGTTTTGGTTTGACAAATTGCGGGGAACGCACAGCTATTTTTAAAGCGGTTTCTGAAGGTGTCACAGACTTTGAGGAGTTAATCGTCTACGGTGAAACCGAACAGCCTGTTTCTCCATGCGGAGCTTGTCGACAAGTAATGGCCGAATTTTTTTCTAAGGATTTAAAGGTAACGCTTGTTGCCAAAGATAAATCGACGGTCGTGATGACGGTCAAGGAATTACTTCCATATTCTTTTACTAACTTAGACTAGTTAGTAAAAAAGGTCATTTGACCATAGTTAATCTTGCAACGTTGTTGCACATCTTATTTAGGAGGTTCAGAGATGAACAAGAAACAATGGCTAGGCCTTGGTCTAGTAGCTGTCGCAGCAATTGGACTTGCTGCATGTGGTAACCGTGCATCTAAATCAGATAATAAAGATGCAAAGACGGATTTGAAAGCTGCAATTGTTACAGATACAGGTGGTGTAGATGATAAATCATTTAACCAATCTGCTTGGGAAGGTTTGCAAGCTTGGGGTAAAGAAAATGGATTGACAAAAGACCATGGCTTTACTTACTTCCAATCTACAAACGAATCTGAATACGCTACAAACCTTGAGCAAGCTGCTTCTAGCAATTACAAATTAGTATTTGGTATTGGATTTGCTCTTCGTAATGCAGTAGAATCTGCTGCAAAGGATCACTCTGATATTAACTATGTTATTATTGATGATGAAATTAAAGGTCAAAAGAATGTAGCTTCTGCACTCTTTGCAGATAACGAAGCTGCTTACCTTGCTGGTGTGGCTGCAGCCAAAACAACTAAAACAAAAATGATTGGTTTTGTTGGTGGTATCAAAGGTGCTGTATTAACTCGTTTTGAAAAAGGTTTTGAAGCTGGTGTGAAATCAGTAGATCCTTCTATTAAGATTGATGTGAAATACGCTGAAAGCTTTGGAGATGCTTCTAAAGGGAAGACGATTGCAGCAGCTCAATATGCAGCTGGTGCAGATGTTGTTTATCAAGTAGCCGGTGGTACTGGTGCTGGTGTATTCAACGAAGCAAAATCTATCAACGAAACTAGAAATGAATCTGACAAAGTTTGGGTTATCGGTGTTGACCGCGACCAAAACGATGAAGGTAAATACAAATCTAAAGACGGCAAAGAATCTAACTTTGTTTTGGCATCTAGCTTGAAAAAAGTTGGTGGTACTGTAAAAGATATTGCTAACAAAACAGCAAAAGATAAATTCCCAGGAGGAAAAACTACAACTTACGGTCTGAAAGACGGTGGGGTAGATTTGACAACTAAGAACTTATCAGATGATGCTAAAAAAGCTGTTGAAGATGCAAAAGCAAAAATCCTTGACGGAAGTATTAAAGTTCCTACAGAATAAATAATAACCTGATACTCAAGAAGCGACCTTCGTGGGTCGCTTTTTTGAGATTGAGACAGCTTTTGTCTCAGTAAAGCTGGCTAATCTTTTAGTGAGTTTTACTGAAATAAAATAATTTCTGAAAGGAATCAATCATATGGCACATGAGAATGTCATTGAAATGCACGAAATAACCAAGATTTTTGGTGAATTTGTCGCAAATGATAAAATCAACTTAAATCTAAGACGCGGTGAAATTCATGCACTTTTAGGAGAAAACGGAGCGGGCAAGTCTACTCTGATGAATATGTTGGCTGGCTTGCTTGAGCCAACAAGTGGTGAGATTACTGTGAATGGAAAATCAGTGACAATTGATTCTCCATCGAAATCAGCATCTTTAGGAATTGGAATGGTTCACCAGCATTTCATGCTGGTAGAGGCTTTTACGGTTGCTGAAAATATCATTTTGGGTAGTGAAACGACCAAAAATGGTGTTTTAGATATTCGAAAGGCAATCAAAGACATCAAGGAACTATCCGAAAAATATGGTTTAGCTGTGGATCCGACTGCAAAAGTTGAAGATATTTCAGTCGGTGCGCAACAACGTGTTGAAATCTTGAAAACATTGTATCGTGGCGCAGATATCTTGATTTTTGACGAACCAACAGCAGTATTAACTCCTTCGGAAATTGAAGAACTAGAACATATCATGAAAAATCTAGTTAAGGAAGGAAAATCCATCATTTTGATTACGCACAAATTGGATGAAATCCGTGCTGTTTCTGATCGTGTCACTGTCATCCGTCGTGGTAAGAGTATTCAAACCGTTGAGATTGGTGGCGCAACGAATAAAGATCTTGCTGAAATGATGGTGGGACGTTCGGTATCCTTTACAACGGAAAAAGAAGCTTCAAATCCAAAAGAAGTTGTTCTATCTATTAAGGATTTGGTTGTGAATGAGAATCGTGGTGTGCCTGCTGTTAAAAATTTATCTTTGGATGTACGAGCTGGTGAAATTGTTGGGATTGCCGGGATTGATGGCAATGGACAAAGCGAGCTAGTTCAAGCAATCACAGGTCTTCGAAAGGTGAAATCAGGTAGCATTACCATTAAGGGTAAAGAAGTCGTTGGCTTATCTCCGCGGAAAATTACCGAAATGCAAGTTAGTCATGTGCCGGAAGACCGTCATCGTGATGGCTTGGTTTTAGATATGATGTTGTCTGAGAATATGGCTCTGCAAACTTATTACAAGGAGCCATTAAGCAAAAATGGAATTTTGAATTACAATAATATCACTTCTTATGCACGAAAGTTAATGGATGAATTTGATGTTCGGGCTGCAAGTGAAAGTGTTCCAGCATCTGCTCTTTCAGGAGGAAATCAACAAAAAGCCATTATTGCTCGTGAAATAGACCGCAATCCTGACCTTTTAATCGTTAGTCAGCCAACTCGTGGATTAGACGTCGGAGCGATTGAATACATTCATAAACGTTTGATTGAAGAACGTGATAAGGGTAAAGCAGTACTTGTTGTCAGCTTTGAATTAGATGAAATCCTGAATGTTTCAGACCGTATCGCTGTTATCCATGATGGTAAGATTCAAGGTATTGTTACCCCAGCAGAAACAAATAAACAAGAGTTGGGTATCTTGATGGCTGGTGGTGAAATTAAGAAGGGAGATTCAAATGACTAAGAAAACACAGCAAATTGCGGTGCCTTTGATTTCCGTTGTTCTTGGAATTTTACTCGGTGCCATTATCATGTGGATTTTTGGCTATGATGCTATCTGGGGTTATGAAGAGTTGTTCAAAGCTGCTTTTGGTACTATCCGCAGTATTGGTGAAATTTTCCGTGCAATGGGTCCACTTATTTTAATTGCTCTTGGGTTTGCAGTAGCAAGTCGGGCTGGATTCTTTAATGTCGGCTTGCCAGGGCAAGCTTTAGCTGGTTGGATTTTGAGTGGCTGGTTTGCACTTTCATTTCCTAATCTTCCTCGTCCAATTATGATTCTTTCTACAGTTGTCATTGCAGCAGTAGCTGGTGGGATTATCGGTGCTATTCCTGGTATTCTTCGTGCTTATTTGGGAACGAGTGAAGTTATCGTTACGATTATGATGAACTACATCGTTCTTTATGTTGGAAATGCAATGATTCATAGTTTCCCAAAAAGTGTTATGCAAAGTATTGACTCAAGTGTTAAAGTTGGAGCTAATGCAACCTATCAAACAGAATGGCTACGAGCATTGACCAATAATTCACGGATGAATATCGGAATCTTCTTTGCGGTCATTGCAGTTGTCCTTATTTGGTTTATGCTGAAAAAAACAACGCTTGGATTTGAAATCCGTTCTGTCGGGCTAAATCCAAATGCGAGTGAATATGCAGGGATGTCTGCTAAAAGAACAATTATCCTTTCAATGATTATCTCAGGTGCTCTTGCCGGTGTCGGAGGTGTTGTTGAAGGACTTGGAACTTTCCAAAATGTCTATGTACAAGGAAGTTCCCTAGCTGTCGGTTTTAATGGTATGGCCGTTAGCTTGCTGGCAAATAATTCACCAATTGGTATTCTCTTTGCAGCATTCTTATTTGCCGTGCTTCAAGTCGGAGCTCCAGGTATGAACACCGCAACGATTCCAGCGGAATTGGTCAATATTGTAACAGCATCAATTATTTTCTTTGTAAGTATTCATTACATCATTGAACACTTTATCAAACCAAGAAAACAAGCAAAAGTAAAGGGAGGAAAATAAGATGAATTTTGTAACAATGTTAAGTCTGTTAGTTTCCTCTATGCTGATTTATGCGGCACCTTTAATCTTTACTAGTATCGGTGGTGCCTTCTCAGAGCATGCTGGGATTGTCAATGTCGGACTTGAAGGTATTATGGTTATGGGAGCTTTCTCAGGAGTTGTCTTTAACCTTACTTTTGTGAATACCTTTGGAAGTTTAACTCCTTGGTTAGCACTTTTAGTCGGTGGTATTGTGGGACTAATTTTCTCACTCATTCATGCTGTAGCGACTATCAATTTCCGTGCGGACCACGTTGTCAGTGGTACAGTGCTCAATTTGATGGCGCCTGCGTTAGCGATTTTCTTGGTAAAAGCTTTCTATAATAAAGGGCAAACAGATAATATTCAAGTATCATTTGGTAAATTTAATTTTCCACTATTATCAGATATTCCAGTCATTGGAGATATCTTCTTTAAACATACCAGCTTAATGGGGTATATTGCAGTTGCATTTGCTTTCCTAGCATGGTTCATTATGTTTAAGACGAAATTTGGGCTTCGTTTGCGCTCCGTAGGGGAACACCCACAAGCGGCAGACACCCTCGGTATCAATGTTTATCTCATGCGTTATTACGGTGTGATGATTTCAGGTTTTCTTGGCGGTGTTGGTGGAGCGATTTATGCACAATCTATTTCCGTAAATTTCGCTGCTACAACCATTATCGGACCAGGATTCATCTCACTGGCTGCTATGATTTTTGGTAAATGGAATCCAATTGGCGCTATGCTTTCAAGTTTATTCTTTGGACTATCTCAAAGTTTGGCCGTTATCGGAAGTCAATTACCATTCCTATCACATGTACCAGCTGTGTACCTACAAATTGCACCTTATGTATTGACTATTGTTGTGTTGGCAGCATTCTTCGGAAAAGCTGTTGCACCAAAAGCAGACGGTGTCAATTATATTAAATCAAAATAAACTATTGCAAAAAGCCAAGTTACTTTTCAAAGTAGCCTGGCTTTTTTGATAAGATAAATTGCAAGAATAAGTGCAACATTTATT
>NZ_KV841592.1:0-218 GCF_001839535.1 Streptococcus sp. HMSC36C04
CAGATGACCAAATACGACTTCCAGAAACCTTCTAAAATCCCTTATCTGGAGACAGCAGGATACAAAACCCTTATCCGACTCAAAAAGCGGCGCTTTCGCTGTAAGAACTGTGGAAAAATGGCTGTCGCCGAAACCTCCCTCGTCTAGAAAAATCACCAGATTGCCTCTGCAGTCAAACAGAAAATCGCTCAATTATTAGTTGAGAAGCAAGCCATGAC
>NZ_KV841593.1:0-4128 GCF_001839535.1 Streptococcus sp. HMSC36C04
AGTTTACACCAATGAAACGCTATGAGTTTTTTTGCTGCACTATATTTTACAATTTATCAATAACAAAAATGGACAAATGTCCTATGAAACAATGCAACTGACTTCATACAAAAAAACCAGTCCGTAAAGACTGGCTGTCTGTAAAGTTAAATATTCAAGGTTTCAATAAAAGCACCTGCCGCTAACTTTTGCTCCAACTTGTTGATAGTAGATTTGTCTAGGTAAGAGCTTAACTCAGCAAAAGCTTGGCAAATTTTGAAAACCGTATCTGCCTCTTGCTGATGGTAGAATGGTAGATCCTTATGCTTTCTGAGCCACCACTCTGAATCATAGTTGAGATCTTCTCTTTGATAGTAGACAAGGTTCTTCTTGGGTGTCAGATAAATCGTTTGATAGATTATTTTTTTCCTATCTTCAGAAAAACGGCTGTTACTATAAATCTTGATTCCTTTAAATTTTTTATACTCTCTGATTCCATGATCCACTAGCCTGCATTCCACTTCCTTATATTCCATCGTGACACCTCCTTAATTTTTCCACTTCCATTATAGCAGTTTTACGCAGGTTTTCAAGAAATGTTTCATAAGAAATAGATTATTAAGCTAGTTTTCAGCTGTATCGTACTATTTCTGCTTTACAATCATCCTTATTTTAAATACGACGGGCTGTTTGAGTGATGGTTTCTAAGAATTGCTGGCGCTGTTCATCAGAAATTTTTTCAACATTTGTTAATTGTGTTAGCTTAACCGGTGCGACAGCGCAGATTTTTAAAATTTGATTTTTCAGGACTTTACCATAATCCTGAATAAAAGGCAGCACAAAGGCCGGCGTATTATGGGTGGTGATAATCCAAGCAGATTTTCCTTGTAAGTGCCCTTCAAGACCGACTTTTTTATAAGAATAAGCGAAATCAGCTACAAATACTCGGTCAATAAATCCTTTGAGCATAGCCGGCATTCCGCTCCACCAAATCGGGAAAATGAAGATTAGGTGGTCTGCCCAAGTGACAAGATCACGGTATTTTTCCATTTCAGGAACCTTAGCCAAATCGCGGCGTTTTTGATTTTCATCAAATCGTAAGATTGGATCAAACTGTTCAGCATATAAATCTAAGGTTTTGACAGAATGCGCTTCAGAAAGATTGGTTTGGACTTGCTTGAGAATAGCACCGTTAAAACCTTGAGGGTTTGGATGAGTAAAAACAATTAAGATTTTCATGACCGCTCTCCTTTTATATAGATATCAAGCATCTGCTCAATGTTAGTCTGAATGGCTTTGTTGTCAAGGTCACGTCCAATGGGACTGTTCGCCAAAACAGCAAGACCTGAAATAAAACTCCAAAAGTGAAACAGTGTTTCAGCTTCGCTGTTGGTAAAGCCTTCCTCCTTACGAAGCTCTAAAACAATCCGTTTAAATGCAGCGAATCCTGGCAAATCAGAATCCAGCGAAATAGTATCCTGAGTGACTTTCATATACTTAAAAGGAAATTTAATAAAGAGGGCTTCAAAGAAATAGGGGTAATCCTTCGCAAAGATGATGAAGTTAAATCCCATTTGGGCCAGTTGATTGCGTGCAGAAGCCTTCCAATCGATCTTTTTTTGGATCTCTTGGTTGAGAAAAGCAGAAAGTCGTTTTAAAACGACTTTTAAATAGTTTTCTTTACTTTCAAAATGCCGGTAAGGAGTGCCATGGGTAACACCGCAGGATTTAGCGACAGTCCTCAGTGATAGCTGGTCGATACCATGGTCTTCAATCTCTTTAATCCCCGTCTGGATCAGTCTTTCTTTTAACTCTGCCGTATTTCGTTTCATTTTTTCCCTCAAAAAGTATACAACGTCTACTTTCTTAGTATACATTGTATACTTTTTCTTGTCAATATTTTCTGTTTAGAAAAATTTCAGTAAAAAAGAGGATGGGACAAAAGTCCAACCTCAAATATAAAAAGCGAACAAAACTAGTTTTCTGGCAATCAGAATTCTGCTTTGTTCGCTTGTCGCATTTAATTATAGATTTGAAGGGCTTAATAATTAAGATTTTTAAAAATTGAAATCTTTTTGTCCCAAACTCTTCTTCTTTATTAAATAAGTAAGCTAATTTGAAAAACAACAAGTCTCTTATCGCTGGATAAACTCTGATTTGAACACAATGGTTTTTTTCTCTTCAGATAAAACTCGCTTGAAACTTTCCTGACCCAGCTGATAGGATTTGTTGTCAATGGTAGAAAGACCCAGAAGGCGTCCAGCCAGCATATTTTCTTGCCCCATAATGAAGGGTAGCTGTTTCCCAGCTTCCTCATAAACCTGCAAAAACCCTGCTGCCATGTCATCCCCATTTGAAAAAATACAGTCAATCTCCGGGTGTTGCCAAAGTTCGGAAGCTTTCTGATAAGCATCCTCTTCTATAGCAACGTCTTCAATAATCACCGGTTCATGCTCCGAGCCGTAGACTTCATCATAAGCCTCCCTGACCATACGATAGGTGGAACTGCGTTTGTCTTTACGGGTGAAATAAGGGCTAAATGTTGATAACCCAGTTCCTTCAACCAGCGAAAAGCTTCTCTGCAAGCTGGTTTGCGATCCACATAGACACTACTCAGTTGAGAATGATTTACCGTTTCTAAGCAGACAATATTTCCGTACTTAGCATAGGAAGCAATGGTTTCCAAACCTATGCTTCGTGAGGTGAAAATCAAATGATCAAAAGCCTGACCTCGCAATTGTTCCAGGTACTGAAGCTCTAGTTCTTTGTCATACTGAGACGGCAAAAGCAGCAAATTATAGGCACTCCTCTGCGCTTGATCCAACATACCGTTGATGAACTTGGTAAAATAAGTGTGACGCACATGAGGAATGACTACACCCACTTTATAAGTATTGCCCAAACTCAGTTCTTTTGCGACTAGATTTAGAGTATAGTCCAGTTCTCTGACAATTTGCAGGATTTTCCTCCGTGCCTCGTCTGACACATATGGGTGATTGTTGAGCACGCGCAACACACTGGACACCGAATAGCTACTCAACTTCGCTATTTCTCAAATATTGGTCATCGAGTTCCTTTCTGATTTTCAAGCTTAACTGACGAGATACCTGTGAATTCCGTAACCAACTCCGTCCTCATCGTTACTCTTGGTAATTTTAAAAGCATGTGCCTTCACATCTTTAAAGGCATTGTCCATGACAATCGGAAAACCAACCATTTCTAGCATCGGAATGTCATTGTGACCGTCACCAAAGGCAGCTGTTTCTTCTTTTTTTAGATTTTCTTTCCGGCTAATGTAATCAATCCCTGATGATTTTCGAGCTTCTTTGCTAATGATTTCTAAATAAAACCGACCAGAACGCAGAATTGTCACACTAGTTAGTCCTAGACTATTCAGATAAGTCTGCAAATCTTGCATTTCTTCCTCTTCAAAACTAATCATCATGATTTTAAACAGATTATCACAAGCTGAAAAAAACAATCTTCATCATGAACCTGAGTCGGTGCCTGATGAGTCAAGTCGTATTCGTAACAAATTCTTTCATCTACTGTATCACAATACCAATGATTCAAGTCATAATAACTGAAACTTGACCTGCTGAAAATGCTACCGCACCGCCTGTAAAATCGTTGCCGCGGTCTGCTTGAAAATAATCTTGATGTGCAGCGGACGAATTTGATGATTGACAACCTCATAAATCAAACCACCATTAAAGCCCACTTGCGGACCTTGCAAACCCAACAATTCAATAGCCTCACGCATCTCCATTGGCGCACGCGCAGAGACCAGCGTAATCGGAATATCTGCTCTGCGAATGCGTCTGGCATTCCTTTCGGAAACTTGCCCCTTTGAATTTAAAAGCGCCCCATCCATATTAGTAAAAATACGTTTAATCGTTCTTGTTTGCATGATTTTTCTCTCCTTTTCTTTATGGATTTGCGCTCCACTCCGAGTTCAAATCTTATTTCTTCGCTAGCTTGACTTCATTGTACAATCTGGAACGCGTTCCATGTCAAGAGGAAAATGAAAAAAAGTGAATTAAATTTTTTAGAGGTAGCAAAATGAAAATGACCTTTAAAAAGGGAAAATTTCTGACTTAGTTTAATCACTATAATCTTTTAAGTAGGCTCTTAATTCTCGAATCATAG
>NZ_KV841594.1:0-255 GCF_001839535.1 Streptococcus sp. HMSC36C04
GTACCAATCCTAAATCTTCCACGTGTTTCTTTGGGTTGTCGAGTTTTTCCTTTACGACGAAGGACGCTCAAATCCAGATCAATCAAACCAGCATAGAGCCAGTTATAGATGGTTTTAAAAGCTACCATTGGCTTTTGTTCAAGCTGATAGCGGCCACAAATCTGTTCAGGCGACCAGGAGGATTTTAAACCGTTCTCAATTTCCTTTTTCAACTTTGGTGTCAAACAAGACTTCCGACCTTTTTGCTTAGCCCTG
>NZ_KV841595.1:0-255 GCF_001839535.1 Streptococcus sp. HMSC36C04
ATCCGCTTGGTATTGAGCTAATTTAGCTTCATAATCTGCTTTTGCGATTGTATTGCGCTGTTTGATGGCTTTGTTTTCTGCTGTAATCGCTGCATTGGCCACTGTATTTTCTGCTACTGCTTTTTCATAGGCAGCCTTAGCTTCGGCATTGGCTTTTTGAACACGAGCCAGCTCTGTTTGATAAGCTGCCAGCTTGGCTTGGTAATCTGCTTCGTTATCGGCATTAGCTTTTTTCACCGCAGCTAAATCCGCTTG
>NZ_KV841596.1:0-479 GCF_001839535.1 Streptococcus sp. HMSC36C04
AACCATAGAGCAAGTATTTTCGAAGGAGTGGCAGACATTGGCTACAATGCGTCAAAACACCAGTGGTTTTACGGTTTCAAAGTTTACATGCTCGTTACCTTATCTGGCTATATTCTGAACTATATTGTCACCTCAGCTTCTGTTCATGATATCAAAGCGGTGGAGGATTTATTGGAAGGCTGCCAACAATCTGTGATTTTAGCAGATTTAGGTTATCTCAGCCAGGCTCTTAAAGATCGGTTGAAACAGAGAGGGTATCACTTATGGACCCCACTGCGTCAGAACATGGAAGGAGCGAGCCAGCATAACAACTGGAGATTACTGGCTATGAGGCGAACCATTGAAACGCGCTTTTCTGAGTTATGTGCTCTCTTTGATATGGAACACACCTTCGCCAGAGGAGTAGCTGGACTACAGTTGAGGATTGAACAAATCCTATCGGCTTATCATTTGAGCTATTTTGAACTTAACTAGCACCA
>NZ_KV841597.1:0-364 GCF_001839535.1 Streptococcus sp. HMSC36C04
CTGCCACTCCTTCGAAAATACTTGCTCTATGGTTACGAACAGACTGACAAAGTGGTAGGGGAGAACTGTCTACGATGGCAATCGTATCGGAGGAGATTTGGTCATTCATCGCCTGTCGAATGAGTTGTAGCAACCAAATCAACTGTCTTGAGCGACGATTAAAGCGACTTCTTTCAAGCATTTGGCCACAAGGAAATAGTTGGCAGATTCGGTGAAAATGATGTTGGGATTTGATTCTTAGTTCAGCTTGCAAGAGCAGTAAGACTAATAGAGATTCATCCGAAACTTTTGACAAGCTGACATTACGGCGATGCTTCAATGAATCAGGGTAATAATCCCGATAAAGCTGATGACAAATTTTGGA
>NZ_KV841597.1:464-47938 GCF_001839535.1 Streptococcus sp. HMSC36C04
TTATAGTGTTTTGAGTTTAACTAGCACCACGGGTTAATGTTATTTTTTAATATTAGAGATTTGTACCAAGTTTGAATTAGAATGATATTTTTTGTTAAAGTAGCTATTCTGTATTTAGTTATTGGGGGATATGGGCAAATAGCTATAGAGAGTATTTATCAACGTGATAAAAAATAGATATGGATAAGAAACTTAATTTATGTTATGATATAAGTGTAATAAAGGAGAGAAAATGCAGAATAATTTACTGGTATTACAGTCAGATTTTGGTTTGGTAGATGGGGCTGTATCAGCAATGGTCGGTGTGGCTTTAGAGGAATCCCCAACGTTAAAAATACATCATTTGACCCATGATATTACGCCTTATAATATTTTTGAGGGAAGCTATCGTTTGTTTCAAACGGTGAATTATTGGCCGGAAGGGACAACGTTTGTATCCGTTGTGGATCCAGGTGTCGGTTCTAAGCGTAAAAGCGTGGTTGCCAAAACTGTACAAAATCAGTATATTGTCACGCCAAATAATGGGACACTTTCGTTTATCAAGAAACATGTGGGAATTCTAGCGATTCGTGAGATTTCGGAAGTGGAAAACCGGCGGAAGAATACGGAACATTCTTACACGTTTCATGGCCGAGATGTTTATGCTTATACTGGTGCGAAGTTAGCAAGCGGACACATTACATTTGAAGAAGTGGGCCCAGAATTAAGTATAGATGAAATTGTAGAAATTCCTGTTGTGGAAACGACAATTGGGAATGATTTTGTTAGTGGGGCTATTGATATTTTAGATGTTCGTTTTGGTTCGCTATGGACGTCTATTACACGTGAGGAATTTTATACTCTTAGTCCTGAATTTGGTAATCGGTTTGAGGTCACGATTTATAATAACGATATGCTGGTCTATCAGAACCAGGTGACTTATGGGAAATCTTTTGCGGATGTACGGATTGGTCAGCCTATTTTGTATATCAATTCTCTTTATCGTGTTGGTCTTGCTATCAATCAGGGGTCTTTTGCGAAGGCCTATAATGTAGGAGTCGGAGCGCAATGGAGTATTGAAATCAAGCGGATTGAAAAATAAATAATAAAGGAGATTATTATGAAAAATAATTCAATAAGAAGTGTTGTCGCAACGGGGATTGGTGCAGCTCTCTTCGTCGTTATTGGAATGATTAGTATTCCAACTCCTGTGCCAAATACGAGCATTCAATTGCAGTATGCTTTGCAGGCCTTGTTTAGCGTGATTTTTGGTCCGATTGTTGGATTTTTAACGGGTTTCATCGGGCATGCCTTAAAGGACTCTTTGCAATATGGAAATCCTTGGTGGTCATGGGTGATTGCCAGCGGTTTGTTTGGCTTGATTGTTGGACTGTTTCGGAAAAGAATCCGTGTTGTGCAAGGTATTTTTGAAGCAAAAGATATTGTATCGTTCAATGTAATTCAACTGTTGGCCAATGCTGTGGTGTGGATTGTCATTGCGCCGCTAGGTGATATTTTGATTTACAATGAGCCTGCAAACAAGGTGTTTGTACAGGGCGTTGTTGCAATGATTTCTAATGGTTTGACGGTTGCTATTGCAGGAACAGTGCTTTTGCTAGCTTATGCCCGCACGCAAACCAAATCAGAAAGTTTGAAAAAAGATTAGTGACAGGAAGCGCGAGTGAGACGGAGCGAAGGTTTGAAAATGTTTTTTCCTATTCTCACCACTGCGTCTTATAATTCTGATGACTATATAAACTATATAAACAAAGGAGCTGAGCATTTTTGCCTCAGTTTCTTACTTTATAATGGCAAAATGCCCTATGATGGAGCTTTTCATTTGCTTTTAGGCTTAAGAAAGCACCTAATACGGAAAATATTGTCTGGGTAAGCTTTCTGAGGCTCAGACGGAGCGAACTAGTTTTAGTTCATGTCATCCGAGGGGCAGACGGAGCAAATTGGTTTTAGTTCATGTCATCCGAGGTTCGGACGGAGCAAACTGATTTTGGTTCATGTCGTTCGAGGCTCAGACAGAAGAAACGAGTTCTTGTTTGTCCCGTCGACCGGGTCGATACTTTTAATGAGTTTTAGTTTGCTTCGTTGACTGGGTCGATAGTCTCAACGAGTTTTGGTTTGCTTCGTCGATCGAGTCGAGCATTTTAACCATTGTCGCACTTTCTCATTAACCGTGTAGGGTTTGGCAGGAAGCTGAACGCTTCTTGTTTGGTCAGATTTTTTTCACGTTCAAGGTTTAATTTTGCGGCAGTGTTAGCGGACTTCAAAATTGATTTTCATCTTATTTTCTTTTATGCTACAATAGAATGAGTAAGTACAAGAGGAGAAGTGGATGATTTTAGAGGAATTTGATGAAAATCGTCAGGCGATTATCAATCCAGAAGATTTGGTTGAGGCGTTGCCGAATTTTCCAGAAACAGTAGTATCTTGCTTTGCCCGTGAGACCTTTAAGCGCATGCTGGCTGATTTTCAGCATGAGTTGCTAGCTTCTACTTCTATGGCAAATATTGAGATTCCTATTTACAAGGTTTTTGTGGAAGAAAGAGAAATAGCTCTGTTTAATGCACCAGTCGGGGCATCTGCCTGTGTGGCGATTTTGGAAGATTTGATTGCCTTTGGAATGAAGAAGCTGGTTCTTTTTGGGACTTGTGGGGTTTTGAATGAAGATATTAAGGAAACATCTATTATCGTGCCCCATACTGCGATTCGTGATGAAGGGACCAGTTATCATTACCTGCCGGCTTCTGATGAGATAGAAGTAAATGTTGGCTTGCGGGATTTTCTGCTTTCTTTTTTAACGAAAAACAAGATTTCCCATTCGACTGGGAAAGTTTGGACGACAGATGGTATTTATCGGGAAACAGCTGCGAAACTCCGTAAGCGGAAAGAAATGGGTGCTGTTTGTGTAGATATGGAATGTTCAGCAGTTGCAGCTTTGGCAGCTTTTCGTGAGATTTCCGTTTGCCATTTCTTTTATGCGGCGGATCACTTGTCAGAAGAAGCCTGGGATATGCGCAATTTAGCCAATCATGCGGACCTAGACGAAAAAGACAAAGTGGCTAACTTGGCGATTCAGCTCGCCCTTGCTTTATAGAGAAGATGCTATGAAAAAACCAATTATTCAATTTGAAAACTTTAGTTTTCAGTATCAAGCACAGACAGAACCAACCTTGAAAAATGTTGATTTGACGATTTATGAGGGAGAAAAGGTCTTAATAGTCGGTCCTTCTGGTTCGGGGAAGTCCACTCTTGGGCAATGCTTAAATGGCATTATTCCAACTATTTATCATGGAGAAATGACTGGGAATCTGTGGATTCAAGGTAAGTCTGCGTTTGGCAGCAGCATTTATGACTTGTCCAATCTTGTCAGTACCGTCTTGCAAGACACAGACGGTCAATTTATCGGGCTGAGTGTCGCGGAAGATCTGGCTTTTGCTTTGGAAAATGATATGATGGATTTGCCGACGATGAAAGACAAGGTGCATTTGTGGGCGGAGAAATTGGATTTGTTATCGCTGTTACACCAGCGCCCCCAAGACTTATCTGGCGGGCAGAAGCAGCGGGTCAGTTTGGCTGGGGTGCTGATTGATGAAAGTCCGATTTTGCTCTTTGATGAGCCTTTGGCAAACTTAGATCCGAAGTCGGGACAGGATACGATTGAGCTGATTGATCAGATCCATGCGGAAGCAGGAACGACAACGATTGTTATCGAGCACCGTCTGGAAGATGTACTGTATCGGTCTATTGATCGGATTGTCCTCATCAATGACGGACAAATTCTCTTTAACGGCAGTCCTGATGACCTGCTGCATACGCAGTTATTAACCGAAAATGGGATTCGAGAGCCGCTTTATCTGACTACCTTGCGTCAGCTTGGTTTTCAGCTGGAAAATTCTGCACAGTTGGCAAATTTAGCTCAGATAGATGTCTCCGCTGTTCAGTTTTTGGGTAAAAAAGTCTCTATTCAAAAACCACAGGCCCAGGATGATTTGCTGAAGTTGAAAAATGTCCACTTTGCATACGGTGAGAAAAAGGTTTTACAAGATATTGATTTTACAATCTCTAAAGGAGAAAAAATTGCCATTGTTGGTAAAAACGGTGCTGGAAAATCCACGTTAGCTAAAGCGCTCTGCCAGTTTATCGCAACAGAAGGAAGCTATACTTGGCAGGGAAGAGACATCAAAGGCGATTCCATTAAGGAGCGGGCAGAACGGATTGGTTACGTTTTGCAAAACCCAAATCAGATGATTTCTACGACCATGATTTTTGATGAGGTTGCCTTGGGCTTGAAGTTGCGTGGGATTGCAGAAGATGAGATAAAAGAGCGTGTATTGGCTGTGCTGAAAACCTGTGGTTTATATGAATTTCGGCATTGGCCCATTTCTGCTCTGTCTTTTGGGCAAAAGAAGCGGGTGACCATTGCTTCGATTTTAGTGTTAAATCCAGAGATTATCCTTTTAGATGAGCCAACGGCTGGCCAAGATCAACGCAATTATACAGAAATCATGAATTTCTTAGATGAGTTGAACCAAAAAGGGCATACGATTATCATGATTACGCATGATATGCAGCTGATGCTGGATTATTCTGACCGTGCGGTTGTGATGTTAGACGGAAAGATCTTGGCAGACAAAACACCGGCCGAAGTTTTGACAGATAAGACTTTGATTCATGCAGCGAACCTTAAGGAAACGTCTATCTTTTCCTTGGCTAAGAAATTAAACGTTGATCCACTAGCTTTAACAGAATTTTATATGCAAGAAAGGGAGGAAAGCCATGCTTAATCAGCAAAAACTTATTGGTTACCATGCGGGAACGACCTTTTTGCATCGCCTATCCGGAGCGAGTAAGTTACTGTTTTTCATTTTGGTATCAACTGCAGCGATGATTAGTTACGATACTCGCTTGCTGTTGGTCATTGCGATTGGATCACTCTTTCTTTTTAGAGTGTCGAACATTCATTTTAAAGATGTATCGTTTGTTTTGGCTTTTGCAGGTATTTTTGCCGCTTTGAATCTTATCATGGTTTATCTGTTTGCTCCTCAGTACGGAGTGGAGATTTATGGCCAACAGACGGTCTGGTTCAGCGGATTGGGCAGTTATACCGTAACTGCGCAGGAAATCTTTTATCTGTTTAATCTGTTCTTGAAATATCTCTGTACCATTCCTTTGGCAGTTATTTTTCTAATGACCACTCACCCTAGTCAGTTTGCGTCTAGTATGAATCAAATCGGAATTCCTTATAAAATTGCCTATTCTGTCAGTTTGACGCTGCGCTATATTCCTGACCTGCAGGAGGAATTTTACCTGATTAGAATGTCGCAAGAAGCGCGTGGACTGGAATTGTCCAAAAAAGCAAAATTAAGCCAGCGCATCAAAGGGAACCTGCAAATCATTATTCCATTGATTTTTAGCTCACTGGAGCGGATTGATACGATTGCAACAGCCATGGAATTGCGGCGTTTTGGTAAAAATAAAAAGCGGACTTGGTACACTTATCAGGCTTTTCAGAGGTTGGATATTGAAGTGATTTTGCTGGCTATTTTATTTTTACTGCTGAGCTTCCTACTCTTTTTTGTCAATCACGGTCGCTTTTACAATCCTTGGTTATAAATGAGAATTGAAATGTACATAGGAGGAAGAAAATGATTGCATTGGTAACAGGAGCTTCAGCTGGTTTTGGTCAAGCTATTTGTCGTCGATTGGTGGCAGAAGGTCACCGAGTGATTGGAGCAGCGAGAAGACTAGAAAAGTTGACGCAACTTCAAGAGGAGTTAGGTCTTGAAAATTTTTATCCGCTTCAAATGGATGTGTCGGATACAAAAAGCGTGGATCAAGCCTTAGAAAGTTTGCCAGAGGATTGGCGACCGATTGATATTTTGGTCAACAATGCAGGTCTGGCATTGGGCTTAGACAAGGCTTATGAAGCAGATATGCAAGATTGGCTGACGATGATTCAGACCAATATTATTGGTTTGGTTTATCTAACACGTCAGATCCTACCGCAAATGGTAGAGCGAGATAGCGGATTGATTATCAATCTAGGTTCGACTGCTGGAACGGTTCCTTATCCAGGTGCCAACGTCTATGGAGCTAGTAAAGCATTCGTGAAGCAATTTTCTTTGAATTTACGTGCTGATTTGGCAGGACATCATATTCGTGTTACTAACATTGAACCCGGTCTTTGTGAGGGAACAGAATTTTCAAATGTCCGATTTAAAGGGGACGATCAACGAGCTGAAAAATTGTATGAAGGAGCTCATGCTATTCAGCCAGTTGATATTGCCAATACTGTTGCTTGGATTGTTGGACAGCCTCCTCATGTCAATATTAACCGGATTGAAATCATGCCTGTTTCACAAACATTTGGAGTGCAGCCTGTTTTTCGAGAAGAATAGATGAGATAGAATGGGGAGAGTATGACAGAAATAAACCTTTTGTTTTCAATTGATGATCGCTATGTAGAGCAATTTAAAACGACTTTGTATTCAGTTTATTTGAATACACCTTCAACTTTGCTGCATGTGTTTGTCTTGCAAAAACAATTGTTAGAAAAGAATGCGGAGATTGAGGATTTTTGTGCAGCATTAGGAATCATCTATGAGCCGGTTGTGATTGGTGAAAAAGCTTTTGAAGATGCTCCAAGTACTGATCGGTATCCAGAAACAATCTACTATCGCTTGCTGGCACATGAATACCTTCCTCAAGATTTGGATCGGATTCTTTATTTGGATGCAGATATTTTATGTTTGAACGACATTTGTCCTCTTTATGAAATGGAGTTGGGAGCTTCTTTGTATGCTGCGGCCAGTCATGGATCAGATGACAATATGACAGATTTAGTCAATAAGATGCGTTTGCAGAATTTTGAGGCAGAAAGTTATTACAATTCCGGCGTTTTACTGATGAATCTAGCTGAGATTCGGCGAGAAGTGAAGCGTGATGCTATTTTGGATTACATTGCTCAAAATAGTTTTAAACTCTTTTTACCGGATCAAGATGTGCTGAATGCCTTGTATGGGCATTTGACAATTCAAATTCCAGATGAATTGTATAATTATGATGCACGCTACAATGTGCTGTATTATGCTCGGAGTAAAGGAGAGTGGGACTTGGATTGGGTGATTGAGAACACCGTTTTTCTTCACTTTTGCGGTCGAGATAAGCCTTGGCTGACAGAATACCACGGACGCTATGCCGCACTTTACAAGCATTACCAACATCGCAGCCGAAAAGTTGGCAGATAAAAACGAAACCAACCAATTAAATGGTTGGCTTTTCTTTTTATAACGGCCGTTTATTAGGTATCCCTGCTTTGCGCGGGTATTTATTGGGAGTTTCTTTTTTTTTGCCAACAACCGTGATATACCGCGGGTCGCCATTGGGGAGTTGGTAATGAATGTTTTCTTCGACTTTGCTGAAAAGAAGGCTAAGCGCGGTTTTTGCTTCTGTCAATTCCTCAGGAGCATTGCTGGCTTTGAGTGCTAAAAGGCGACCACCAACTTTAAGAAAGGGAATGGTCAGTTCAGCTAAGATTTGCATACGAGCGACAGCGCGTGCAGTGACAATATCAAACTGGGCGCGAAAGTCTTTATCTTGAGCAAAATCTTCTGCCCGACCATGATAAAAATGAACTTTTTCCAGACCTAATTCGTCAGCCAAGTGATTTAAAAACAGAATACGCTTGTTTAGAGAATCAATAATCGTCACATCTAGCGCTGGATAGAGAATTTTGATCGGAAGACTCGGAAAACCTGCTCCAGCTCCAATGTCCAGCAGTTTAATGTCTTTATTGTCAATCAATCCCTGTAAAATTGGCGCAATGGAATCATAAAAATGCTTGAGATAGACTTCCTTTTTCTCAGTAATAGCTGTCAGATTGATTTTTTTATTCCATTCAACGAGCAGTTCAAAATAGCGTTCAAACTGCATCTGTTGTTGGTCCGTGAGTTCAATCTGTTGCTGTTTTAAAAGTTCATAAAATTCTTTGGGTGTCATCATTTATCCTTACTTGTATCTTCTTGCTTCTATTATATCAAATAATCAGAAGAGAATCTTCAAAATTTCTCTTTTGAAGAAGTCAAAATGTTTATTATTTTCATTTTTCTGGTATAATATCTATAATAAATTAAAAGGAGAATGACTATGTGGATAATTATTTTAGCTATTGTAGTGGTACTAGTGCTGTTTGTAATTGCTAGTTACAATGGTCTTGTCAAAAGCCGCATGCAAACCAAAGAAGCATGGAGTCAGATTGATGTTCAATTGAAACGTCGAAATGACTTGTTGCCAAATTTGATTGAAACGGTCAAAGGGTATGCCAAATATGAAGCATCAACGTTTGAAAAAGTAACAGAACTGCGTCGGCAGGTGGCTGCTGCAACAACTCCAGCAGAAGCTATGAAAGCAAGTGATGCCTTGACGCGTCAGATCTCAGGAATTTTTGCTGTTGCAGAAAATTACCCAGAATTACAAGCAAGTACAAATTTTGTAAAATTGCAAGAAGAATTAACTAATACTGAAAATAAAATCTCGTATTCTCGTCAGCTTTATAATAGTGTAACAAGTAATTATAATGTGAAGTTAGAAACATTTCCAAGTAATATTATTGCTGGAATGTTCAGTTTTAAGCCAGCAGATTTCTTGGCTGTTCCAGAGGAAGAAAAATCCGTACCAAAAGTTGATTTTAGCGGTTTAGGTGACTAATATGCTCTTTGATCAAATTGCTAGTAATAAAAGACGAACGTGGGTTCTCTTGATTGCATTTTTTGCTCTCTTAGCGATTATTGGTGCTGCAGTTGGCTATTTGTGGTTCGATTCGATTCTTGGCGGAGTGTTGATTGCCTTTATCATTGGAGGGATTTATGCTTTTAGCATGATTTTTCAGTCTACCGAGGTTGTCATGTCCATGAATGGTGCTCGACAAGTCACGGAAGCTGAGGCTCCTGATCTTTATCATGTGGTAGAAGATATGGCAATGGTAGCCCAAGTTCCTATGCCACGAGTGTATATTGTTGAAGACTCATCACCCAATGCTTTTGCAACAGGCTCAAAACCTGAAAATGCTGCAGTAGCAGCGACAACAGGTCTGTTGAATATGATGAATCGTGAAGAATTAGAAGCTGTTATTGGACACGAAGTGAGTCACATTCGTAATTATGATATTCGAATTTCAACGATTGCAGTAGCTCTAGCAAGTGCTGTGACGATGTTGTCCAGTATCGCAGGACGCATGATGTGGTTTGGTGGTGGCAGCCGACGTCGAAGCAATGATGATCGTGATAGCAGCAGTGGTTTAGGAATCATCATGCTGTTGTTATCCTTGATAGTCATTGTTCTTGCTCCTCTAGCGGCAACTTTGGTGCAGTTGGCTATTTCGCGCCAGCGGGAATTTTTAGCTGATGCCTCCAGTGTTGAGCTGACTCGTAATCCACAAGGTATGATCAATGCCTTGCAAAAGTTAGATGGAAGTGAGCCCATGCATCGCAAGGTTGATGATGCTAGTGCAGCTCTCTATATCAATGACCCTAAAAAGCCAGGTGGTTTGCAAAAACTTTTTCACACTCACCCTCCGATTAGTGAGCGGATTGAACGTTTGAAAAATATGTAAAAATAACTCTCCTAATGACATAACTGGGAGAGTTTTCTTATCTGTTTTTCCAAGCAAGTCCAAGGGCGAGTACTCCTAGTAGAGTAAATACAGTCCAACAAATAGTCATATTCCAAACAGCAAGAGCTGTAAAAAGAGTAGTTCCGACAGGAAGGGAGAGACTAAAGAGAAGGGATAAAAAAGAGCTGGTCTGTGCGAGAACATCAGAAGGAAGGCTGTTGAGAAGAAGAGCATTGAGCTTGGGATTGACCTTCGCTGCCAGATACATGAGGAACATGGTGGAAAGAAGAGTAATTAGTTGAGAACCAAAAAATATTTGATTTAATCCAATAAGAACAATGGGAAGGATTGCCCATAAAACAATTTGGGCGACGGAGAGTTTAGCAAAGTAGTCTCTGGGAGTGAGACTTCCGAGAACCATACCTGCCATGACTACTACTTGAATGAGAAATAGTGATTGACTGAAAGTGAAATTCCAGAAAGGACGATTTAAAAGGCTGAGGTTAAAGATGGCATTTAAGCTGCCACCCAAGGCATTAATAATGGCAATGCTGGCTAGGAGCAGTATAAAATTGCTTTTTTCTTCTTTTTGGAAAATTTCTTCGCCCAATTTAAAAATTTCTTTAGCTTGAGTAAGGAAAGAAGTCTTTTTCTCTAATTTTTTGACAGTGACAGGTGCATGAGTTAGCTGTTTGCGGTAGAAATAGAGGACAGTTGAAGAAAGCAGGAAAGCTAGGGCATTGATAGAGGCAACGAAAAAGAAATTTTGATTGCTAATGGCGAGTAGCCATACTCCCAGAGCTTGCCCCGAAATAGAACAAATGATAGAGAGAAATTGAGTAAAACTATAGGCTTCCATACGATCTTCTTCAGGAATATTTTTCTGGAAAATAGGCATTTGCAAACCGCCGCGGTAGTCACTGAGAATATCTGAGATGATGTTAATTAAGCAAACAAAGGAAAAAGCGATTAGACTTTTTTGATAAGTCAGCATTGCAACAAGGACAAACAATATTGCTTGAATGTAGCCTGTGGCAATCAGCCAGTACCCTTTTTCGTGCGTTTGGTCAGCCCGCTTACCGACATAAACAGTAAAAAGGATAGGAGCAAGTAAGATAATATTGGCAGTTCCAACTGCGAATTTAGCATGGGGCAGACTTGCTGCAAAAACTACAAAAACAAGATTGTAGATAGAGGCTCCTAAGTAGTTGAAAAAGCGAGAAAGAGCTATGACACGAAAAAGTGAATTTTTAATCAATAGTTTCATCTGCTTTATCTCCTGAATATTTTTTGACAAGTTGTTTAGCGAGGCTAGGACTTTTGAGTTGAAACCTTTTACCCTGTGTGACAAATTCCCAAACCTGACGAATATCACTCTTTATGGTTCGCTTAACAATTCGACTTTCACTTGATGTGAGAGTAATTCTTTTCTTTTCAATGTATATATTCATAAATTGTTCTCCTAAAAGCTTTATTGCCACCATTATAGCGGGGTATAACAGGGTTTTCAAGGTCTTTTAGCCAAGTGGTGTCAAAGGGAAAGTGACTGGTAGAAAACGGCAGGGTAAGTTGCAAAGAAAGGCGCACAAACAGAAAGAAAATGCTATAATGGTTTAAGGAATATTGGAGGAAAAGTATATGCTAAATATTCATGAAATTCGTAAGAACCCCGATGGACTAGACTTTGAAGTGAATTTTGACTTAGTTGCTGATTTAAAAGGGCGTAACCCTGAAATTTTGGGTATCCGCGATGTGCTTGCAAGAGGCAAGGCTCAGTATGAGGACGGTCTTTACTTTTTAGACTATGATTTGTCCTACACGATTACTCTGGCGTCCAGCCGCAGCATGGAGCCTGTTGAGCGCAAGGAAACTTACTTAGTCAATGAGATTTTCATGGAAAATCATGGCGAGAAGATCAGCCAAGACTTGATTGATGATGACCTCGTTTTGGGGCTTGAGGGCGATGAGATTGATCTGGCAGAAAGTGTAGCGGATAATATCTTGCTCAATATCCCGCTTAAGGTCTTGACGGCTGAGGAAGAAGCAGGGCAGGATTTTCCAGTGGGACAAGACTGGCAGGTCATGACCGAGGAAGAATACCGCCGCCAGCAAGAAGAGCAAAAAGCAAGCAAGAGCCCTTTTGCTAGACTGAAGAACCTGTTTGATGAAGAAAATTGAGTTAATAATCCAGATAGAAGAAACACACAAATATATATTTGTGTGTTTTAATATTTTTAAATGTTAGGATTTATTCTTTTGACGTGGATATCTCTTGGAAAATTGAAAGTAACTAAGAATAATTATAACAATAACTGAATGATACCACTGATAATTCCTAAGCAGCCTAATCCAATGCAAATCCATCCAATTGTTCGCTTTTTGGAAGACGAGTTGTTTTTTGAAAATAAAAACATGCCTATTCCTACTACTAAGATGATAAATCCAAAAATCATATTGATTTGCAAACCGTTTTTACCAAAAATGCTTTCAAGCACAGTATTAACTGTATTATCTAAGGTCCGTTCCATTATTCTACCTCCATATGGTTTATTTTTTTAGTAAGCAACAATGACACACCAATTCCACCCAAAACAGTAAGGCACATTAAGATAAGAGCGGCTACATCATTTTTATTGCTATTTCCTATAAAACTAAACAGGATATTACAAAATAAAGAGGAAAGAAAGACAGCCGACAAAATGGTAGTTGGTATAGATTTTTTCAAAAAACCAATACCTACAGCTATAATCCCAGTTGATGCTGCTATCATGGACATGATGATTGTTATTTTGATTGCTCTCATCATAAGAGAGACAGTCCATGTGCCTTCAACCAAAGGACTAATGGACTCTGTGATGCCAAATATTCCAAAGGCTAGCACATTACAAGATACCATTGCCATGAGCGTAAAAAGAAAGACAACCATTAATTTTGAACATAATATTTTATCTCTTCTGATAGGGTAGGAAAATAATAAAATAGCTCGTTTATCTTTGTATTCATCAATGATAAACCGTGTACACATGGTGGCAGAGAGTGTTGCGAAGACAGCCATACTTAGTGTTGAAAATAAGGAAATAATTTTAGGATATCCTGCAAATATTTGTAGATCTGGGTCTGGATTTATTTGAGGGGCATATGCAAACAAGTAAATAAAGCCAAGCATTACAATAAAGGTAACGCTACTTGCAATTACATATGTTTTGATATTATTTCTTTTTAATTCTAATTTTATCAATTTAAACAATTTTTTCACCCCCACTCATGATATTGAAGAAATAGTCTTCCAGTCCATTTGGGAATTGATTTTCTATTGCAGACAAGCTAACTTCCTCTACAACGGTGCCATTCACAATGACACCGATAGTATCTGCAATATGTTCTATTTCACTTAATATATGGCTAGATACTAGAATGGTCATACCTTGTTCATTCTTTAGTTGCAAGAATAATTCTCGCATTTCTCTGATTCCCATAGGATCCAGACCATTTATTGGTTCGTCTAAGATGAGTAGTTCTGGTTCATGGACAATGGCTCGCGCGATTGCTAAACGTTGTCGCATGCCCAAAGAAAATTTAGATACTGGCAAGGTTCCAGTGTTATTTAGCCCAACCTTTTGCAAAGCAGAGACACAATCTTTACCTTCTTTTCCCATATAGGAGAGATGGATTTGTAAATTTTCCTCGGCTGATAAATGTTCATAAAATACAGGTGTTTCAATTAAGGTGCCTATTTCTGATAGGATTTCATTTCGCTGTTTTCCAATATCTAATCCCAAGATTTGTATCTTGCCCATTGTTGGTATGAGTAGCCCGGACAGTAGTTTAAATACAGTTGTTTTTCCAGCTCCATTTGCTCCTAGAAATCCGTAGATACTCCCTTTTTCTACGTGAATATTGCAAGCTCTGATAACCTCTTTTTTATCAAAGGTTTTGGTTAGATTGTCTGTTTCGACTGCTAAATTATGTTTCATTGTTACCCTCCTTAAAATATAATCTGTGCAATAAGTTCATGAATTTTTCAATGAGCGTATTATTCAATACATCAATGCCTAGAGAAGCCATTAGGGTTTGTAAGAAATTTAATCGTGTTAATAGCTTCTCTTCATCACAAGTAAATACCGCAGGGTCACACCACACATTTAATAATAGCAAAAAGATTTCTGCGCATTCATCAGGATATTTTGTAACAATAGATCCATCATCAATCCCTTTTTGAATAATTTTAGAAAGAAAAGGAGCATCGTTATTTACACAATCTTTCATGTAGGAGATAACAAATTCTGCACTTTTCATTTTTGGAACCATGGCATCATCTAAATAATGAATTTCTTGATTTTCAATAGTCTTTTCTAAAATAAGTGACAATTGTTCTTTTCCGCTCAGAGAGCTTGTTTGGGATAGTAAGAGCTTCATTGTCTCTTTTGTAGCTTCAGTTTGCCTTTTTGTTACAGCATTTATAACATCATCTTTCGATTTGAAATGATGATAAATGGCACCTTTTGACACATTTGCTGCTTCTGCAATATCTCGCATACTGGTTTTATCAAAACCTTTTTCTAAAAATAATTTGGTTGAAACAGTTAAAATGGTTTCGATAGTAACCTTTGAATCATACTTTTTTTGCATATTATTTACCTTCTTTTTTAAAATACATACCGACTGGTCGGTTTTTATTATATAACAAAAGGTCTTTTTTGTCAAGCAGTGAAAAATATTTTGTTCACCTAGTTGCAGTTTCGCTCTTTTTATAATTCATATCATGGCAAAGTACTTTCAATTATGCTTGCAAAATGTTACAATAAGACTAGTAACTATAAATAGGAGTAAGACATGACAAAAGCAAACTTTGGCGTTGTGGGTATGGCCGTTATGGGTCGTAACCTTGCCCTAAACATCGAATCTCGTGGCTATACAGTAGCAATTTACAACCGGTCAGCGAATAAAACAGAGGATGTGATTGCATCTCATCCTGAAAAAAACTTTGTTCCAAGTTACGATGTGGAAAGTTTTGTGAATTCTATTGAAAAACCACGTCGGATCATGCTCATGGTTAAAGCTGGGCCAGGGACAGACGCAACGATTCAAGCATTATTACCGTTCCTGGATAAGGGAGATATCTTGATTGACGGTGGAAATACGTTCTATAAAGATACTATTCGTCGTTCAGAAGAATTGGCAAATTCTGGAATCAATTTTATCGGGACAGGAGTATCTGGTGGTGAAAAAGGTGCGCTTGAAGGTCCATCTATCATGCCTGGTGGACAAAAAGAAGCCTATGAATTGGTAGCAGATGTATTGGAAGAAATTTCAGCGAAAGCGCCAGAGGATGGGGCACCATGTGTAACTTATATCGGACCAAATGGTGCAGGTCATTATGTAAAAATGGTCCACAATGGGATTGAGTATGGCGATATGCAACTGATTGCAGAAAGTTATGATTTAATGCAGCACTTGCTTGGATTTTCAGCAGCAGAAATGGCTGAAATCTTTACTGAATGGAATAAGGGTGAGTTGGATAGCTATCTGATTGAAATCACTGCTGATATTTTGACACGTAAAGATGATGAAGGACAAGATGGACCAATCGTTGATTACATCTTGGATGCAGCTGGAAATAAAGGAACAGGAAAATGGACGAGCCAATCAGCTCTTGATTTTGGTGTTCCACTTCCACTTATCACGGAGTCTGTTTTTGCGCGTTATATTTCTGCTTACAAAGAAGAACGTGTTCAGGCTAGCAAGGTTCTTCCAAAACCTACTGCTATTAAATTTGAAGGAGACAAGGCTGAATTGATTGAAAAAATTCGTCAAGCCCTCTACTTCTCGAAAATTATGTCTTATGCACAAGGTTTCTCACAATTGCGTGTAGCATCTAAAGAACAGGATTGGAATCTTCCGTTTGGTGAAATTGCTTCTATTTGGCGTGCTGGTTGTATCATTCGTGCTCGTTTCTTGCAAAAAATTACAGATGCATACGGACGTAATCCAGATCTTGCAAACTTACTGCTTGACGAATATTTTATGGACGTCACTGCCAAATACCAACAAGCTGTTCGTGATGTAGTGGCGTTGGCTGTTCAAGCAGGTGTGCCGGTACCAACGTTCTCTAGTGCGATTGCTTACTTTGATAGCTATCGTGCAGAAAACTTGCCAGCCAATTTAATTCAAGCGCAACGCGATTACTTTGGTGCGCATACGTATGAACGCAAGGACAAAGAAGGAATTTACCACTATTCTTGGTATGATGAAAAATAGGATAGGCTATGGCGAAGCGGATTTTATTAGTTGAGAAAGAAAAAAAATTAGCGCAATTTATTGGCTTAGAGCTACAAAAAGAAGGTTATCGAGTTGATCTTTTTGAAACAGGAAAAGATGCTTTGGCGTCTGCGAGAGCTAATCAATACGATTTATTCCTGTTGAATTTTATGCTTGACGATATGACAGGAACAGAATTTGCCGCACAATTAAGTGTGATAAAGCCTGCTTCGGTCATCATTGTATTGGATAATCGTGATAATATTCTTCAATATACTGAGGAAATCCAACGCTTTGCTGTTGCTTACATGGTAGAACCATTCATTGTGACGGACTTAGTTGAAAAAATTTCTGCCATTTTTCGTGGGCGTGATTTTATTGACCAGCATTGTAGTCAGATGAAAGTTCCAACATCTTATCGGAATCTTCGGATTGATGTGCAAAATCATACAGTTTATCGAGGTGAAGAAGTGATTGCTTTGACTCGAAGAGAGTATGATTTATTAGCAACATTGATGGGAAGTCATCAGGCTTTAAGCCGTGAACAGTTGTTAGAACGCGTGTGGAAATACGAAGGAGCTGTTGAAACAAATGTTGTCGATGTTTATATTCGCTATCTTCGTAGTAAAATTGATATAGTGGGGCAAAAAAGTTATATAAAAACCGTGCGTGGTGTTGGTTATGTTATGCAAGAATAACTCTGAGGTGCAGGAAATATCGTTTTTCTGCCCTTTTCTAATGGGCGTATTTCCCTAGTCTATTACAATTTGTAAGCAAGAAATAGGAAAAATTTTTAAAATATTATATAAAAACGCTTTACAAAATAGAAATATATGATATAATTAAAGAGTCAAATAAATGCAAACGTTTGCGGAAAGCGCTTGCGGAAAATTTTATAAGGAGATATGAATGATGAAAGAGACATTCAAAAACATATTCAGTTTCGAATTTTGGCAAAAATTCGGAAAAGCTCTGATGGTCGTTATCGCAGTAATGCCCGCGGCTGGTTTGATGATCAGTATTGGTAAATCAATTCCAATGATCAATCCAAACGTAGCTGCTCTTGTTACAACAGGCGGTATTCTTGAGCAAATTGGTTGGGGAGTTATCGGAAACCTTCACATTTTGTTTGCATTAGCTATTGGAGGTAGCTGGGCAAAGGAACGTGCTGGTGGTGCATTTGCGGCCGGACTTTCATTTATTTTAATTAACCGTATTACAGGGGTCTTTTTTGGAGTAACTTCAGACCTTCTTACAAAACAAGGAGCTACTGTAAAAACTGTCTTTGGTGGAACCATTAAGGTGGCTGATTATTTTGTAAGTGTACTTGAAGCTCCTGCTCTTAATATGGGGGTGTTTGTTGGTATCATTGCCGGTTTTGTTGGAGCAACTGCTTACAACAAATATTATAATTACCGTAAATTACCAGATGCGCTTTCATTCTTTAATGGTAAACGGTTTGTGCCATTCGTTGTTATTTTGCGTTCTACAATTGTGGCTTTGATTCTTGCAGTATTTTGGCCAGTTGTTCAAACTGGAATCAACAATTTTGGTATTTGGATTGCTAACTCTCAAAAGACAGCTCCAATTCTCGCACCATTCTTGTTTGGTACTTTAGAACGTCTTCTTTTACCATTTGGACTTCACCATATGTTGACAATTCCAATCAACTATACTCAATTAGGTGGGACATATGAAGTGTTGACAGGGGCTGCTAAAGGAACGACTGTATTTGGTCAAGATCCATTATGGTTGGCTTGGGTAACAGACCTTGTTAATTTAAAAGGTTCACACGCTGACCAATATCAACATCTTCTAAATAGTATTACTCCAGCTCGTTTTAAAGTTGGGCAAATGATTGGTTCATTTGGTATTTTGATGGGGGTTGCCTTTGCAATTTATCGAAATGTAGATGATGATAAGAAACATAAATACAAAGGGATGATGATTGCAACAGGACTTGCAACTTTCTTAACAGGTGTTACAGAACCAATTGAATACATGTTTATGTTTGTTGCAACACCTCTTTATTTGGTGTATGCAGTTGTGCAAGGGTTAGCCTTTGCAATGGCTGACGTTGTTCACTTGCGTGTTCACTCATTTGGTTCGATCGAATTCTTAACTCGTACCCCACTTGCAATCAACGCTGGTTTGGGTATGGATATCATTAACTTTATTTGGGTAACAGTTCTCTTTGCAGTTGGAATGTACTTTATTGCCAACTTTATGATTAAGAAATTTAACTACGCAACTCCAGGACGTAATGGTAACTATGAAACAGCTGATGGAGAAGATAGTGATTCATCTGCTCAAGCTGGTGGCAAAGTAGCTGAAGCTTCTCAAGCAGTAAATATTATCAACCTTCTTGGCGGACGCGCAAATATCGTTGATGTAGATGCCTGTATGACACGTCTCCGTGTGACTGTCAAAGATGGTGAAAAAGTTGGTACAGAAGAACAATGGAAAGCTGAAGGAGCAATGGGCTTGGTGATGAAAGGCCAAGGTGTTCAAGCTATTTATGGTCCGAAAGCGGATGTTCTTAAATCTGATATTCAAGACTTACTTGACTCAGGTGAAGTGATTCCTGAAACTCTTCCGAGTCAAATGACAGCTTCACAAGCTGCGGAAGTGAGCTACAAAGGTGTAACAGAAGAAGTTGAAACGGTTGCTGACGGTGAAGTCATTGCTATCTCTGATGTGAAAGATCCTGTCTTCTCACAAAAAATGATGGGTGACGGATTTGCAGTTGAACCTGAAAATGGGAATATCTACTCACCAGTAGCAGGTACTGTTACAAGCATTTTCCCTACAAAACACGCTCTTGGTCTCTTGACTGATAATGGTCTTGAAGTGCTTGTTCATATCGGACTTGATACAGTCAGTCTTGAAGGTAAACCATTTGAAGTACATGTTGCAGAAGGACAAAAAGTTGCAGCAGGTGATCTTCTTGTGACAGCTGATTTAGAAGCTATCAAAGCGGCAGGTCGTGAAACTTCAACAGTTGTTGTCTTCACAAATGCACAAGCTATTAAATCTGTAACGGTTGAAACATTCGGCAAAGTAGCAGCGAAAACGGTTGTTGCTAAAGTAGAATTGTAAATAGAAAAGAGAAATCATGGCAAAATTCCTGACTTTAAATACTCATAGTTGGATGGAAGATGAGCAAGAAAAAAAGCTAGATCAACTAGCTGAGCGGATTCTTCAAGAAAAATATGATGTCATTTGCCTGCAGGAAGTCAATCAAGAAATGGAGTCTGAACAGGTTGTTCAGGCTCCATTTTATCATGCGGTAGATGGTGCTATTGCGATTCATAAAGACCACTTTGCACATTGTCTTGTGGAGAGATTGGTAGAGAAAGGTCTTATTTATCATTGGTCTTGGGCTTATAATCATATTGGTTTTGATCGGTTTCATGAGGGAGTTGCTATTTTATCCTTAAATCCATTGAAACCAAGGGAGTTATTGGTTTCAGATGCCAACGATCCAACGGATTATCACACTAGAAAAGTACTTTTGGCGGAAACAGAAGTTGATGGACGGCTTGTAACGGTGGCTTCCTGTCATCTTTCCTGGTGGAATAAAGGCTTCCAAGAAGAGTGGGCACAGATAGAAGAAGAATTGTTACAATGCAACATGCCTTTGGTATTGATGGGAGATTTTAACAATCCTGTCGGTTATGAAGGCTATCAGCACATTTTAAGAAGTCCACTTGCTTTGCAAGATAGTCATGCTGTTGCTGCTACAGTCGTTGGTACAGCAACGGTTGAAGGCGATATTGCTGGCTGGGCTGGAAATAAGGAAGCTCTAAAAATTGATTATATCTTTACAAGTAAAGATTTCAACATTGAAAAATCTGCTGTTGTTTTTGACGGCAAAGCAACACCTGTTGTTAGTGACCATTTTGGGTTAGAAGCAGAAGTTGCATTTTAACAATCAAAAACGGGAAGTTTTATCTTGAACTTCCCGTTTTTGATTGTCATTCTTTAGAGGTGTGGTGTTTTCCAGCATTGATAGCGTCGGCCTCGGTCATGGTGACTACTCTGTCAAACCGTGTATTGCGTGGCATATTATCTAAGTTGTACCAATAAACATCAGCAGTTCCATTACGAGCTACATAAACGGTTCGTTCCTGCTGTTGAGCTTCTTTTGCTGCAGCAGCCTCTTGTTGTTGCTGCGCTTGAGCGGCAGCTGCTTCTTCTTGTTTTCGTTTTTCTTCTGCTTGTCTAGCTATTTCTTGTTCTTTTGCTGTTTTTTCTGCAGCCTCTTTTTCTTGCTTAGCTTTTTCCGCTTCCTTTTTCTTCTTTTCCTCTGCGGCTTTCTCTTTCTTTGTCTGTTCCTCTTTTTTACCTAGAGCAATATATTGCTCGTTTTCTTTTTTGTAGGAGTCAAACTCATTTTTTAATGTTTTGTAGTCTTTCGCGGCTTCTTCATTGCTTTTTGTTAATTTTTGAATCTGTACCTTATATTCTTTCTCGTCCTTCTGCTGGTTTCCCATGGCAGAAAACGATCCCAATAAAAGAACTACTAGCGTTAGAATAGCGATATTCTTTTTGTCTTTAAAAAAGGCAACAGAAAAAAATCTTTTCATCATAATTCTCCTTAAAATGATAACGTTTACAATTTATTATATAAAATTTCTCGAGAGAAGTAAATAGGATAACGGATTATTATATGTTTTCGTGAGGAAGGTCCTATCTTTTGTTATTTCTTAAAACATGGTATAATGAAGTATTAAGAATTCAGGAGGGAAGCAGATGCGTTGTCCTAAGTGTGGTGGTAGTAAATCAAGTGTTATTGACAGTCGGCAAGCAGAAGATGGTAATACAATTCGTCGTCGTCGTGAGTGTGATGAATGTCAGTATCGCTTTACGACTTATGAACGTGTAGAAGAACGGACGCTCGTTGTCGTTAAAAAAGATGGCACGCGGGAACAATTTTCAAGAGACAAGATCTTTAATGGAATCATTCGTTCGGCGCAAAAACGTCCTGTTTCTAGTGATGAGATTGAGGAAATTGTCAGCAGAATTGAGCAAAAAGTGCGCAGCAGCAATGAAAACGAGATCGCAAGCGAGTATATCGGTGGTTTAGTAATGGAAGAGTTAGCGGATTTAGATGAAATTACTTATGTTCGTTTTGCTAGTGTTTATCGTAGCTTTAAAGATGTGAGCGAGCTGGAAAACCTCTTGAAACAGATTACAAAAACAGCGAAAAAGAAAAAGGAACAATAGATGAAACCGAATGATCAATTTTCTTTTGTGAAGAATAATCTGATTAGCCAGGACAGCACCAATTTGATTCGTCTGTATTTGCCAATTTTAGGGCTTGAAGCGACCTCTATCTATCAGTATTTGCTTGCTTTTTGGGACAACGGGAAATCATCTTACACCTTTGGGCACATTTTGAATCATCTCAATCTGGGGATGAATGCCTTGCAAAAAAGTTTAGAAATGTTGTCTGCTATGCAGTTAGTAGAGCTTTATCATACGGAGAATCATTTTCAGGTCTATTTGCAGCCCACACTATCGTCTGGTGAATTTTTAAGCAATCCTGTTTACAAGCGCCTGCTAGAAAAGAAGATTGGTGAAGCTGCGGTAGAGGCTTTGTTACCTAGTCACCCAAATGGTGAGAAGAAAGATGTGAAGCTGTCAGAGATTTTTCAAGTGGAAGATGCAAAGGCAGAGACGCAATCAAAACAGAATCATTTTGACTTGGATTACTTTAAACAATTGATGGCGCGAGAAAACTTGCGTTTTGAAAACGAAAAAGAAGATTTGCTGGTACTTTTTGCTATTTCAGAGCAACAAAATTGGACTTGGTATGAGACCTACTTGTTGGCTAAGGAGACGGCTGTCGGTCATGTGATTTCAACCAAGCGAATGAAGCAAAAATTAAATCAAAAGCCTGCTGCAAGCGGATTTTCTAACGCTGAACAAACGATTATTCGAGAGGCTAAGAGTAAGTCAGCCATGCAGTTTTTAGCAGAAATCAAAAAAACTAAGCATGCGACAATCACACGAGGAGAACGTCAGTGTTTGCAAGAATTGGCAAATTTGGGACTGTTAGATGAAGTGATTAATGTGATTTTGCTGTTGACTTTTAACAAAGTGGATTCGGCTAATCTCAATGAAAAATACGCTTTGAAAGTAGCAAATGATTTTTCATATCAAGAAGTGACATCAGCAGAAGAGGCAGTTTTGCGAATTCGTGAGCGAAATCAACAACCAAGCAAAAAAGCAAATCAGACGGCTACTTCAAAGAGCAATGTTCCCGACTGGAGCAATCCTGACTATAAGAATGAAACAAGTGTTGAAAAGCAGGCTGAGCTAGAGGAGCAAAAGAGAAAACTTTTAGCGAAATTAGACCAAGGAGGTGACTAGATGGAGAGTGTTGGACAAACGATGGCGCATAGGAAACAAGCTCGTCAATTTAACTATGAAGAGTTGGTGAAGCAAATCGTCGCCGATCCAGATGTAGTGGCTTTTATCCAGTCTGAGCGATTAACACCTGCTGAAATCAAACGAAGCATTTCTAAGTTTAATCAGTATATTTCTGAACGCAATCGATTCTTACTGGGAGATGAAGCGTATATTGCTAAGGGCTATAAGCCAATCTTGGTGAAAAATGAGGGTTATGCGGATGTTTCTTATGAAGAAACTCCAGAATTAGTTGAAGCGCAGAAACAGGCAACTATCAATGCACGTTTAAACTTGATTAGTCTTCCTGCTAGTCTCAAGGAAGCTAGTTTGGCAAAAGTGGATTTGGACGATGTTGGTCGTTACAAGGCTTTTGAATTGCTGACGAATTTTGTGGCAGATTATCCAAACTACAAAAAAGCGATTTACCTTTATGGTGATTTTGGCGTAGGGAAAAGTTACATGATGGCGGCTTTGGCACATGATTTGTCGGAAAAACGTAGTGTTTCTACGACATTACTTCATTATCCTAGTTTTGTTTTGGATGTAAAGAATGCTATTTCTTCCGGTCTAGTTAAGGAAAAGATTGATGAAGTAAAAGTAGCGCAAGTATTGATTTTGGATGATATTGGTGCGGAGCAATCAAGTCCGTGGATGCGAGATGAGATTTTGCAGGTTATTTTGCAGCACCGGATGCAGGAAAATTTGCCAACTTTCTTTACATCGAATTTTAATTTTGCGGATTTGGAACGGCATTTTGCGACATCCAAAAACGGAGATGAAACTTGGCAGGCTCGTCGAGTCATGGAAAGAATAAAATTTTTAGCAGAGGAAGTTCGTCTGGAAGGAGAAAATCGCCGATGAATGAAACGATTGATTTGATGAAAAAACATACTTCTGTTCGTCGTTTTACAGAGGAGCAGATTTCAGATGAGGATTTGAAAGCGATTATTGATGCTGGTCGAGCAGCCTCCAGCTGGAAGAATTTCCAGTCTTATTCGATTATCGTTGTTCGTAGTCAGGAAAAGAAAGCAGCCTTGTTTGATTTGGTGCCTCAGGAGGCTATTCGTCAGTCGTCCGTTTTTCTTCTTTTTATCGGAGACCTCAGTCGAGCTGAGAAAGGTGTGCGACTTCACACAAATGCCTTTTACCCACAAGGAGTGGAGAATCTTCTGATTAGTTCTGTTGACGCTAGTCTGGTCGCGCAGAATACTCTTTTGGCGGCTGAAAGTCTGGGATATGGCGGGGTCATCATTGGCTTGATTCGCTATGCTTCTAGGGAAATAGCAGAGCTGTTTAATTTACCAGATTATACGTATCCTATTTTTGGAATGGCTTTGGGAAAGCCAGCTCAGCACCATGCTGTTAAACCACGCCTGCCGTATGAAACAGTCGTTTTTGAGGAAGATTATCAAGAACAGGGTGCGTCTGTTATTCAGGCTTATGATCAGATTCAGGCAGACTATGCTGGAGATCGAGCAACTGATACATGGAGCGAGCGGTTGACGAATCAATTTGCTCAAAAGCCCAATCCTGCTAGCCAGAATCTATTACAAGATAAGAAATTATTATAAAGTAAAGGCAGTGAGACAAAAAACAGTCATTTCGAAGCAATTCGATTTTGTTGGTTCACCCCGCACAGCTCGAAAGGTTTGGGGAATCTTTCGAAGTTGGAAATAGTCAAGTGAAACTTGACGTCAAAAGAGTTGTAAAAGCTGATTTATCAGCACATTAGCCCCCACTTAGCAGTGATTGATTGGCACTAAGGTGCTAATCAATTGTGCATGGAAAATTCTAAATTGACTAAAGTCAACAGAGTTTCTCCAAACCGCTGCGTCCTGTAATTATAACTACATAAACAAGTGAAGCTGAGCATTTTGTCCCAGCTTCTTGGAATAGAAAGAGGAACACTATGGCTTTACCAACCATTGCCATTGTCGGCCGTCCTAATGTCGGCAAATCGACATTTTTTAATCGGATTGCTGGGGAGCGGATTTCGATTGTTGAGGATGTTGAAGGAGTAACCAGAGACCGTATTTATGCAACGGCTGAGTGGCTGAATCGCAAGTTTAGCATGATTGATACGGGCGGGATTGATGACGTAGATGCGCCTTTTATGGAACAAATCAAGCACCAAGCAGAGATTGCTATGGATGAGGCTGATATCATCGTTTTTGTGGTGTCTGGAAAAGAAGGTATTACAGATGCGGATGAATATGTGGCTCGTATGCTCTACAAGACCCACAAGCCGATTATTCTAGCGGTTAATAAAGTAGATAACCCAGAGATGCGTAGTGAAATTTTTGATTTTTATGCTCTTGGCTTGGGTGACCCTTATCCTGTTTCTTCCGTTCATGGGATTGGTACGGGGGATATTTTAGATGCCATTGTTGAAAATCTCCCTAATGAAGAAGCCGTTGAAAATCCAGACATGATTAAATTCAGCCTTATTGGTCGTCCCAATGTCGGCAAGTCTAGCCTAATCAATGCGATTCTGGGAGAAGACCGTGTGATTGCTAGTCCTGTGGCTGGTACTACTCGTGATGCGATTGATACGGTCTTTACGGACAATGAGGGGCAAGAATTTACCATGATTGATACAGCAGGTATGCGCAAGTCAGGCAAGGTCTATGAAAATACAGAGAAGTATTCTGTTATGCGAGCTATGCGAGCCATTGACCGTTCCGATGTAGTACTCATGGTGCTCAATGCTGAAGAGGGGATTCGCGAGTATGATAAGCGGATTGCTGGTTTTGCTCATGAAGCAGGTAAAGGAATTATTATCGTTGTTAACAAGTGGGATACGCTGGAAAAGGATAATAAGACCATGCAAAATTGGGAAGCCGATATTCGCGACCAATTTCAGTATCTCTCTTATGCACCGATTGTCTTTGTATCAGCTCTGACTAAGCAACGTTTGCATCAATTACCAGACATGATTAAGAGAATTAGTCAAAGCCAAAATACCCGCATACCGTCTGCAGTACTCAATGATGTCATCATGGATGCCATTGCAATCAATCCAACACCGACTGACAAAGGCAAACGGCTGAAAATCTTCTATGCGACACAAGTTGCGACCAAACCGCCAACCTTTGTCATCTTTGTCAATGAAGAAGAGCTCATGCACTTTTCTTATATGCGTTTCCTAGAAAATCAAATCCGCAAGGCTTTCGTATTTGAAGGGACACCAATTCATCTCATTGCCAGAAAGCGGAAGTAGGGCGGAGCTAGCTAAACAAGGATGAACATAAAAATAGTAGAAGTGGTACAGTACAAGATAATCTAATGTGCTTATGTGAGAAAGAAATATGAATTGGATAAATATTGCTAAAGTGGTGCTCATTGGAATTGCAAGTGCAGCTTATGTGAATATTCACTATGATGATAGAAAGTACAAACCGTTTGGTTTTCGCTATTGGTTATCACTTTTTAGTCTGATAGTTGTAGGAATTGCACATCTTTTCTTGGCTGCTATAACATTGGGAGTCATTTGGCTTATGATAACAAAATTCTCTATACTTTTACTGGGAATTTGGCTC
This sequence comes from Streptococcus sp. HMSC36C04, assembly GCF_001839535.1. Taxonomy (NCBI): domain Bacteria; kingdom Bacillati; phylum Bacillota; class Bacilli; order Lactobacillales; family Streptococcaceae; genus Streptococcus; species Streptococcus sp. HMSC36C04. The sequence goes on from NZ_KV841597.1 coordinate 26,283, forward strand.
CTTTTAGTATTCTTAGTAATAGGAAATACAATATTGCTAGTCGGTTTTATGAAAGTGTTGATTGCACGCACTAAGCACTATAAAAAGCTCAACAAGGATATTTTCTAAAAGAAAGCGAGGCGAACCTTGCTTTTTTTCTTTATACTGAAAATATGGTATAATGAATAGATAAAATAAAGGTGGTACTTATGGCAAAATTGATTCCTGGGAAGATTCGGACAGAAGGAATTGCTCTTTACGAAGCAGGGAAAATTGAAATTCTCAAAGTGAAAGATCAGATGATTTACAGCCGAGTGGAGAATCACAATCTGCGATATAGCTTGGATGATGAAGCCATTTTTTGCGCCTGTGATTTTTTTCAAAAAAAGAAATACTGTGCTCATCTAGCAGGCTTAGAATATTTTCTAAAAAATGATCCTGAAGGGAAAGTCGTTTTGGCAAATCTAGAAGAGGAGCAGACAACTTCAGAAGAAACTCAAACGAAGGTCTCATTTGGCAGTCTCTTCTTGGATAAAATCCTCCAGACAGAAGATGTAGCCGTTCGCTATGAACTGTCTGCTGTCGGGCAAGAAGATGACTATACAGGACAATTTTTGTGGACCTTGCGTATCAGTCGTTTACCAGATGAGCGCTCCTATGTTATCCGGGATATTCGTGCTTTTTTAAAGATTGTTGAAAAAGGCGATTATTATCAAATCGGCAAGCACTATTATGAAAAAATGCAATTAGCCGCTTTCGATGAAGCTAGCCAAGAGGTGATTCAGTTTTTACGAGGACTTGTTTCTTATCAGCAAGATCAAGATGCTTCTTTTATCTTGCCAAATGCAGCTAGACATCTTTATTTTCCGTCTAGTCTGTTTGAAGAAGGCGTAAATCGACTCATGAATTTGCCGCATTTCCGCTTAGAATACAGTCTTTATGACTATGACAAAGTTTTTTTTCAAGATTTGCATGCTGAAGTAGGCATCTATGATTTTACAGTAGAGGAAAATTCGGATTATTTTGAGCTCATCATTACAGAGCAAAATTATAAAATCTTATATGGTGGTGACTTTATTTTTTATGGAGATCATTTTTATCAACTGACGGAGCAACAAAAGCGGATGATTCAGGTGATTCGAGAATTACCTGTGGATGCCGATCGCAAAAAACGCCTTCAATTTGATACAAGCGATCAAGCCAAACTGGCTTCAGGACTATTAGAATTTGGTAAAGTCGGTTCTATTCAAGCACCAGAAAGTTTGGTGATTCATACTTTTACTCCGCTGTTTGATTTCGAATTATTGGATACTCAGGAAATTCGTCTCAAAATCCAGTTTGACTATGGAAATTGTGTTGTGGATACTCGTCTTGAGTTGGAAGAATTGCCATTTGCCAGCGATTTCCAGTTAGAACAAAAGGTTTTTCAACAAGCTCTGTCTGCTGGTTTTGAAGCAGATTTCACAAGCACCCGTCCGCCATTGCAACCACAAGAAATCTACTCCTTTTTCACAGTGGCTCTGCCTCATTTTAGACGCTTGGGAAAGGTATCTGTGGCAGAAAACCTGACAGCCTTGTACCAAGTGGAAAGACCAGCAGTTTCTGTTCAGACAAATGGTGGCTTGTTGGATATCGGGTTTGACTTTACAAGTATTGACCAGACAGAAGTGGACGATGCGTTAGAAGCTCTTTTTTCGGCTAATGATTATTTCATTAGTCGCTCTGGTAAGGTGCTCGTTTTTGATGAAGAAACAAAAAGAGTCAGAAAAACCTTACAGGATTTACGAGCTAAAAAAGGAAAAGACGGCATTTTCCAAACGCAGAAGATTGCTGCTTATCAGCTATCTGAATTGTTTAAAGACCAAGAAAAAGTTAGTTTTTCAGAGGAGTTTCGCCATTTAGCCTTTGATTTGACGCATCCAGAGGAGTTTGCGCTACCTACATTAAAAGTGGAAGCAACTTTGCGTGATTACCAAGAAACGGGTGTCAAATGGATGTCTATGCTTCATCGTTACGGATTTGGTGGTATTTTAGCAGATGATATGGGGTTGGGAAAAACCCTTCAAACCATTGCCTTTTTAAGTAGTCAGCTAAAAAAAGAGATCAATGTTTTGATTTTGGCTCCGTCTAGTTTGATTTACAATTGGCTGGATGAGTTTGCGAAATTTGCACCAGAAATGGATGTAGCGGTCATTTATGGATTAAAACCAGTCAGAGATAACTTGATTGCAGAAGGTCATCAGGTGATGATTACAAGTTATGCTTCCTTCCGTCAAGATGTTGAAGAATATAGTCAATTGAACTTCGATTATCTCTTTTTAGATGAAGCGCAGGTCATGAAAAATGCACAGACCAAGATTGCTCATCATTTACGAAATTTTGAGGTCAAAAATACCTTTGCTCTTTCTGGAACGCCGATTGAAAATAATCTCGGCGAATTATGGTCTATTTTTCAAATTGTTTTGCCAGGATTATTACCTAGCAAAAAGAACTTTTTGAAATTGCCTGCAGAAACTGTCGCTCGTTTTATCAAACCATTTGTCATGCGGCGAAAGAAAGAAGATGTCTTGCAAGAATTGCCAGATCTTATCGAAGTGTCTTATCGCAATGAGTTAGCAGATAGTCAAAAGGCTATCTACCTAGCGCAGCTAAAACAAATGCGGGAGCGCGTGCTGACTTCTACAGAGGAAGAACTCAATCGCAGCAAAATGGAAATCTTATCTGGCTTGATGCGTTTACGACAAATCTGTGATACACCAGCGCTCTTTATGGAAGATTATCATGGCGAGAGTGGCAAACTAGAAAGCTTGATGGAACTATTAGAGCAGATTCAGACAGGAAGCCACCGTGTGCTCATTTTTTCTCAATTCCGAGGCATGCTCGATATTATCGAAAAAGAATTGAAAAAGATGAAAATAGAGACGTTTAAAATTACAGGCTCCACGCCAGCAAAAGAACGTCAAGAGATGACAAATGCTTTCAACAATGGGGAAGGAGACGCCTTTCTAATCTCCCTAAAAGCTGGCGGTGTTGGCTTAAACCTGACAGGTGCAGATACCGTTATTCTAGTTGACCTTTGGTGGAATCCAGCAGTAGAGTCTCAGGCAATTGGCCGAGCTCACCGTATGGGACAAGAAAGAAATGTAGAAGTCTACCGCCTGATTACGCGAGGCACGATTGAAGAAAAAATTCAAGAATTGCAAGAAAGCAAGCGCCATCTCGTGTCAACTATCCTAGACGGAACGGAGTCGCGCAGCAGCCTAACCGTTGCTGAAATACGAGAAATTCTAGGAATTTCTCCAGAAACACTTGAAAAATAGCATCAATAGTTTATAATGAAGTGTTGAAAGGAATGTGCTCATGAAAGAAAAAACTTTTCCGTTGATTTCTGACGATGAAGTCATGCTATCAGAAATGCCGCGTATGAACCTTTATGATGAAAGCGATCTTATCAGCAATATTAATGGTGACTATGTCGATAAAAATTATTTAGAATGGGAACCAATTGTAAAGAAAATTGCAGACAGTCAAGTAAAAGAAGGACAGGCAAAGTCTTACCAAGCGACTTCAGTTGTTCAATCTGTCAAAGCCAAAAAGTCTGCTTCAAAAAGTTATGCAGAATTGGCTAGAGAAGAAGCCAGAGCGGATTTGAAAAAGAAACGTTCGGCAGCTTATTTGACATCGGATTTTACTGCTAAAAAGCGCTCCTATCCTGCCGTTATGAATGGTAACACAGCTATTTCACATCAACCAACAGCATTTTTCCAAAAGGAAAATGGTAGTGAACTGGCAAAATACAGTCGGAATTTGAAACAGGATCAATATATTTTAGCAGATATCAGGACGGAGCCTTCTGTACATCAACCAAATGAATTGCCCAAAAAAGCTAAAAATAATTATGACTTTTTAAAGACAAGTCAAATTTACAATAAAAAAGAATTGCAAAGCCAAAGAGAGCGTCGGATAGCGCAAGAACTAAATTTAACACGGCTGGAAGAAAAATAATCGAACGTTGACAAGAGCCAAATATTTTTGTGTGAACTTGGTTTCACTAAATTTAACGCTCTTAGCATTTAAGGAGAAATTATGACAAAAACCTATCATTTTATCGGGATTAAAGGCTCTGGGATGAGTGCCTTAGCATTGATGCTACATCAAATGGGACATCACGTTCAGGGAAGCGATGTGGAGAAATATTATTTTACACAACGTGGCTTAGAACAAGCAGGGATTAAAATCCTACCTTTTGATGAAAAAAATCTTCAAGCAGATGTAGAAGTCATTGCGGGAAATGCTTTCCGTCCGGATAATAATATTGAAATTGCCTATGCCGATGCAAATGGAATTACTTATAAGCGCTACCATGAATTCCTTGGAACCTTCATGCGCGATTTTGTCAGCATGGGAGTGGCAGGTGCACACGGAAAGACATCAACGACGGGTATGTTAGCACACGTTTTGTCAAACATTACGGATACCAGTTATCTGATTGGTGACGGGACGGGGCGCGGCTCTGCAAATGCGAAATACTTTGCATTTGAAGCAGATGAATATGAACGTCATTTCATGCCTTATCATCCTGAATATTCAATTATCACGAATATTGACTTCGACCACCCAGATTATTTCACCAGCTTAGAAGATGTTTTCAATGCTTTTAATGATTATGCTAAGCAAGTTAGCAAAGGGTTATTTGTTTACGGTGAAGACAAAGAATTGCGCCGAGTCACAGCTAACGCTCCTATTTATTACTATGGCTTTAAGGAAGGCAATGACTTTATCGCTCATGACTTACTCCGTTCTACGACAGGCTCTAGCTTTAAAGTCTCTTTCCATGGCGAAGAATTAGGAGAATTTAAGATTCCTAGCTTTGGTCGTCATAATATTATGAATGCAACAGCAGTCATTGGTTTGTTATACACCGCTGGATTTGATTTGAATTTAGTTCGGGAGCATTTAGTCACTTTTGGTGGTGTGAAACGTCGCTTCACTGAAAAAATGGTCAATGGAACGACAATTATTGATGACTTTGCTCATCACCCTACTGAAATCATTGCAACTTTAGATGCAGCTCGCCAGAAATATCCAAGTAAAGAAATTGTTGCGATTTTCCAACCACATACTTTTACTAGAACCATTGCACTTTTGGACGAATTTGCCGAAGCCTTGAATCAAGCGGATGCAGTGTATTTAGCACAGATTTATGGTTCTGCACGCGAAGTGGATCATGGAGATGTCAAAGTAGAAGATTTGGCTGAAAAAATTATCAAAAAGGCAGAAATTATTACTGTTGACAATGTTTCGCCATTGTTAGAACACCCAAATGCTGTTTATGTTTTCATGGGAGCTGGGGATATTCAGACTTATGAATATTCTTTTGAACGTTTGCTATCTAATTTGACAAGCAATGTCCAGTAATCTAATACCACAAGTCACACAAGTTACCCTTCGAGAAGCTGCTTCGGAAGATTGGGAGACAATCGTTGCGATTGAGGAGGCGAATTTCTCCACAGAAGCAGCTGGTGCAGAAACGCTCCAAAAATGGATTGAACAGGGTCAAACGAACTTTTTAATAGCAGAATTAAATGAGAAAATAGCTGGCTACATTGTAGGGTCAGCCGTTTTTTCACGTCATTTGACAAATGAAATGATAGATAATTCGTCAAAACAGCAGCAAGATTCTGATTTTATGACGATTCAGCGCTTGTCCATTCATCCAGAGTTTAAAGGTCAAGGGCTGGGAACTTTGCTTTTAGCTGCTTGCAAAGAAATAGCTGTCGCACGAAATCAGAAAGGTCTTCAGCTGGTTTGTTCAGATGAGTTGATTTCTTACTACGAAATGAATGCTTTCATAAACGAAGGAATTTCTGAAAGGGCAGATAGCCATGCTATTTTATATGAACTTGTTTGGGAAAATCCATATTTTAAGGAGGAACAATGAAGATTAGACAGGCAAATTTAGCAGATTTGGATGCTATTACAACTATTGAATGGGAAAATTTTGGACCAGAAGAAGCTCTGAGTAGAGATATTTTAGAAGCCCATATCCAAAAACTAACAACCAGTTTCTTAGTCGCTGAACGAGACGGTCAGATTTTAGGCTACCTTGAAGGACCTGTTCGTCCTGAGCGCCATTTAGTAGACCAATCCTTTACTTCTGAGGTAGAAGATTATAGTCATTTGACAGACCATTATATTTCGTTGACCAGTTTATCTATTGCTAAAAATGCTCAAAATATGGGGTTAGGTCGAAGTTTGTTAAATGCAATGAAGGATATTGCTGTTCGCGACCAGCGTTTGGGGATCAACTTAACCTGTCATGATTATTTGGTAGCTTACTATGAAAAACATGGTTTTATCAATGAGGGTGTATCCCAATCTACCTATGCAGGTGAAGTTTGGTATGATATGCTTTGGAAAACTCCCAATAGTGGAGAAAAGAATTGATTATTCTGTAGAATGCTTGAAAGAAAGGCATTCTCTTATTGCTTTTATTTACCTTTTAAGATATAATAGTAGGGATATTGAACAAGGAGGTCAACTATTTGGCTGAAGATTCACAAGAAAAAGAAGGGCTGAGTTTTAAAGAGCAGATTCTGCGCGACTTGGCAAAAGCAAAGGGAACTGAACAACCAAAACCTGTAGAAGAATCTAATAACTTGCAGGAAAAGTTAGGTTTGGGTCAATTTGTGCTTCCTTCTGCACAGGAAGAGGAGGAAACAACTGCTTCTGAAACGGATATACCAAAAGTTCAAAAAGAAGAAAGTGGCGAACCAGAGCTAGCTCCTTTAGAAAGTCCCCTTCCAACCGTTGAACAAATAGAAGCCGAAACGGCAGCTAGGGAAGAGAAAGAGTTTAATACTCATACAACGAAAGTTCCTGTTTCTTATCCAACCAATCAAGCGGTTGAAGAAAGTAAAGCTCCGGAAGAATTGGTTCAACCTGCAGTTTACGGAACAGAGCAAGACACAAAGAAACTTTCTCGTTCAAATCGGACTGCTCAAACGATTAACACGAAGAAGCGTCAAAACAAAATTGCCGGAAAAATCGTCAAAACGGTCTTAATTTTGCTACTTTTAGGGATTGGTTTAACTGGTTTCTTTGCTTATCGCTATGTTACATCAGCTTTACAACCAGTTGATGCGAAAAATACAAAGTATGTGACGGTTAAGATTCCGACTGGATCGAGCACCAAAGCAATTGGAACGGTCTTGGAAAAAGCTGGTTTGATCAAAAATGCTCAGATTTTTAGCTATTATGCTAAGTTTAATAACTATGCAGATTTTCAATCGGGTTATTATAATCTGCAAAAGAGCATGAGTTTGGATACGATTGCTAAAAAGCTACAGCAAGGTGGAACGGACACTCCGCAGGATCCCTCAATGGAAAAATTAACCATTCCCGAAGGATATACGATTGACCAAATTGCAAAAACGATTGCGAAGTTGAAGAAAAGTAAATTGTCTTCGGATACGTTCTTAAAGAAAGTGCAAGATGATAATTTTATCACTCAGGAAGTTGCAAAATATCCAAATTTATTAGGCAATTTAGCTAAAAAAGAGAGCGGTGTTAAGTATCGCTTAGAAGGCTATCTTTTCCCTGCTACTTACAATGTGACCGACAGCATAACTGCTGAAACGCTCATTGACCAAATGTTAGCAGCAATGGATAACACCATGTCGCAATATTATGATGTTTTAGCCTCAAAGAACTTGACTGTGCACGATGTTTTGACAATTGCGTCCTTGGTTGAAAAAGAGGGTTCAAGAGATCAAGATCGAAAGAACATTGCAAGTGTCTTTTACAATCGTTTAAATCAAAACATGCCGTTGCAAAGTAATATTGCAATTTTGTATGCTCAAGGGAAGCTTGGTCAAAAGACAACCTTAGCAGAAGACGCTGCGATTGATACTAATATTGATTCGCCTTATAATGTTTATAAAAATACCGGTTTAATGCCTGGTCCTGTAGACAATCCTAGTCTTTCTGCTATTGAAGCGACTGTTAATCCAGCTAAAACGGATTATCTTTACTTTGTAGCTAATACAGAAACAGGAAATGTTTATTTCGCAAATACCTATGAAGAACATGAAAAAAATGTTCAAGAACATGTTAATAGTAAATTGACACAATCAAGTAGTTCAAGTTAAAAAAGCGGGACAAAATCGTAACTTTTAAAACTTGATTTTGTTCTACTTCTGAGCAATGATGTATAAGTCTAAAAAGATTGCTACAAGTGTATTTTAGACTAGATGAAGAATGCACCTTGCAAAGCAAGCGAATATTAAAAAGAAGCTGGGACGAAAGTTTCCAGCTTCAAAGTATAAAGTATATAGTTATAATAAACCAACGACGCAGCTACTGATTGCTCAAAGCATTGCTTTGAGGTGGCGGATAGAACTTGTAAAGCAAATCTCAAAGCTGTTTGCTTTTCAAGTTCGGAAGAACACTTTTGACAAAAAATTTGTTTTCTTTATCCACCACCTCAACAGTCTTCCAGACTGTTGAGCAACCCTGCGGGGGTGAGACTAGGAACTAAAATTTTCAAGATGAGTTCTGTCCCACTCCCTCTTTATTTTAAAAATAGAAAGAAGAAAAAATAATGGCAGAAAAAACTTATCCCATGACCCTTGAAGAAAAGGAAAAACTTGAAAAAGAATTAGAAGAATTAAAATTAGTTCGCCGTCCAGAAGTGGTAGAACGTATTAAAATTGCTCGCTCTTATGGAGACTTATCAGAAAACAGTGAGTATGAAGCAGCCAAAGATGAGCAGGCTTTTGTTGAAGGCCAAATCTCAAGTCTGGAAACCAAGATTCGCTATGCTGAAATTGTAAATAGCGATGCAGTGGCGCAAGATGAAGTCGCTATTGGTAAGACTGTTACAATTCAAGAAGTTGGCGAAACGGACGAAGAAGTCTATATGATTGTTGGTGCAGCAGGAGCAGATGCTTTTGCAGGAAAAGTTTCTAATGAAAGTCCTATTGGACAAGCTCTAATTGGCAAGAAAACAGGCGATACAGCTACAGTTGAAACACCTGTTGGCAGTTATGATGTAAAAATCCTAAAAGTCGAAAAAACGGCATAATTAAAAATGAGTAAGATGAGCCCCCGTGATTGTAATAGTACCACGGGGGTTGTCTCTGCAAAACATAGAGGAGAGAAATATGGCTCGTAAGTCTCAAGTAATTTTAACCAATATGTGTCTGATTGAAGATAATCAAAATCGCATTGTCATGCAGATTCGTGATCCCAAGATGTATTCTTGGTCAGGAGCAGCCTTACCCGGCGGACATATAGAAGAAAAGGAGAGCCTCCACCAAGCAGTTGTGCGTGAAATTTATGAAGAAACGGGACTAACAATCCATCATCCTAGACTGGTTGGTATGAAACATTGGTACACGGCAGAAGGAATTCGTTATCTGGTTTTTCTTTATCGCACAAATGAATTTTCAGGACATCTCCGTTCATCAGAAGAAGGTGAAGTTAGGTGGGTGGCGCGTGAAGAGTTGGACACTCTCGAATTGGCTTATGATTTAAAAAATTTGCTACGTATTTTTGATGACAAATCGTTGTCAGAATTGTTTTATAGTGAACGTTTAGAAAATGATTTTGTTCGCGAATTTTGGTAAGTTTATTTTTGAATGAGAACATTTAAATTGAACGGCAAGCAAAAAGCTGGAATGATTGTTCCAGCTTTTTTGCTTATCTTGAACGTTGTTTTCCAGCGTTACGATTTTTCTTTTTATTTTGTTTTCTATTTTCAATAACGGCCTGTGCTTGAGGTGTCACATCTTTTTTACGACCAGAATTTTTAATGGCTTTAGGTGGATTATTTTTGTATTCTTCAGCTACGCGTTTTCTGAGCTGAGGACGGATGTAATGATTGATAATCAATTGTTGAATGATCATAATGAAACCACCGACTACCCAGTAAAGTGTGACACCTGCAGGAGCTGTGAACGAGAAGATGACAATCATGAGCGGGCTCATGTACATCATTTTCTTCATTTGCTCTTTTTGAACCTCATCAACGCCGACAAGGGTCAAAGCAGATTGAATAAAATACAAAACTCCGACGATAACAGTAAGGAGAATGCTGGCTTTTCCGAGTGGAATTCCTAGGAATACACTCTTAGCCACTCCTTCAGTGTATTGAGCAGAGAAATAGAGGGCAGAGAAAAATGGTAATTGAATCAGGAGAGGAAGGCATCCGATACCTCCGAGCATATTGACACCATTTTCTTTTTGAGCAGCCATGAGTGCTTGCTGAGCAGCAAGCTTTTCTTCTTGTGTTTCAGCATTTTTCATACGTTCTTGGATAGGCTCAAAAATAGGCTTCAAGTAGTTCATCTTTTCAGATTGATAAGTTGCTTTCCATGATTGATAAAGTCCTAGTGGCAAAATGATCAGCCGCACAATCAGGGTAACAATGATAATAGCAACACCAAAACCTAGCCCCATGTTATTAGCAAAATACTGAATGGCAAGGCTCATTGGTCTTCCAATGATATCCCAGACAAACCCAGCAGGCTTACCATCTTTTACTTGCACACATCCTGAGAGCAGCAGAAGCATAGATAACCCTAATCCTGAGAATAAAATACGATTTAATTTTTTCACGTGTTTGTTTCCTTTTTCTAAAAAATAATACCTTTCTATTCTACTGTTTTTTTCCTAAATATACAATAGTTCTTAGGACTTAATTTGCAATTTTAAAATCTGAATAGGATTCAAAATTCGTCATTGTAACATCTAAATAGTTGACTTTTGAAAATGGCGTTGGCCCTTTGCGGATTTCTTGGATAAATTTTGCCATAAGGGCAGAGTTTTCTGCTTGCGCCAAAATCTCTACGGTACCATCTTCATTATTCCAGACACGCCCTGTGATACCGCCAATTTCTGTGGCAAGTGTGTAAACACCCCAACGAAAGCCAACTCCTTGCACGCGACCTTGTGCAATCATTCTTACTTTTTGCATGTGAACCTCCTTTTTGTGATATAATAGTTCTATGAATATTATAACCTCAAAAGCGAATAATGTGGTAAAAAATACTAAAAAATTACTTCAAAAAAAATATCGAAAAGACTCATACTTAATTGAGGGCTGGCATTTATTTGAAGAAGCAGTCAATGCACAAGCTAAAATTAGGCATATCTTTGTTTTAGAAGAATTTGTTGACAGAGTGCAGGATTTTCCTCAAGTTTATGTAGTGACGGCAGAAATTTTGGCGGATTTAGCTGATTCCAAAACACCGCAGGGAATTGTAGCAGAGCTTGCTTTTGAGGAAGCGACGATTCCTTCATTTCTCAAAGGGAAATATCTCTTTTTAGAAGATGTGCAGGATCCCGGAAATGTAGGAACGATTATCCGAACGGCTGATGCAGCTGGTTATGATGGAGTGTTTATTTCGCAGCATTCGGCAGATATTTACAATCTTAAAACCCTACGCTCCATGCAGGGCAGTCATTTTCATTTGCCTGTTTACCGAGTAAAAACAGCAGATTTTCTTGAGCTTGCTAAACAAGTACAATTACCGATATTAGCAACGACGCTTTCAAAAGATTCGATGGATTATCGAGAGTTAGCACCACTGTCGGATTTTGCTCTTGTGTTGGGAAATGAAGGACAGGGTATTAGTCATGAAATGGCAGAAGCAGCTGATAACCTCATTCATATTTCGATGAAAGGACGAGCTGAGAGTTTAAATGTCGCCGTGGCAGCAGGCATTCTCATCTTCGCTTTAAGCTAAAATTTAGAAATGTATTTATAATTAGAAGCACATGGAGGTGGTTCTATGCTTTATAAAGAAGATAAAGAGTATATGGAGCATGTTGGACAATTGATTGCTCAACCACGCGTCCAGAAATTAAAAACCATAACACACCATATTTATTCCAATCGCTTGGAGCATTCGATTCATGTTAGTTATACGAGTTATAAAATTGCGAAAAAATTAGGTTGGGATGCAAAAAGTACCGCACGTGGTGGACTTCTGCACGATATGTTTTATTATGATTGGCGGGAAACGAAATTTAATAAAAGCCATGCTTGGGTACACCCTCGCTTAGCAGTGCGAAATGCACGGAAAGTAACCAATTTAAATAAAGTAGAAGAAGACATCATTATCAAACACATGTGGGGAGCAACATTGGCGCCGCCACGGTATAAAGAAGGCTATATTGTCACTATGGTGGATAAATACTGGGCAATCAAGGAAGCCATGGCGCCAGTTCGGAAAAGAATTGCTAAAAGAAGACTTTTTCATCGAAAAATGTTAAAATCGTAACATATCATAATAAAGGAGGGAACTTATGAACAATACAGTTATTCAAGAAAATAGTGGTATCAATAGTTTTTACGCTAAAGTTTATTCATTAGTCGGTATGGGTATTGGCATTTCTGCCCTTGTCTCGGCTTTGATGTTAACAATATTTCAAGATGTGATTTATTCAGTAATAATGGCGAATAGTTGGATTTTTTACTTAGCTATTTTTGCTGAGTTGGTTCTTGTCTGGGTAGCTTCAGGGATGTCTGCCAAAAACAATCCAGCTGCATTGCCAACTTTTCTAGTTTATTCGGCTTTAAATGGCTTTACGATTAGTTTAGTATTGGCTCTTTACACACAAGCAACGGTTTTAGCAGCCTTCGTTACTTCTTCAGCGATGTTTTTTGCTATGGCATTGATTGGGAAATTTACCAAAAAAGATCTTTCTGGCTTGGGTAGAGCCTTTATTGCAGGTCTGATTGGAGTTATCATCGCTAGTTTGGTGAATATTTTCCTTAGAAGTTCTGGACTAGATTTCATCATTAGCATTATTAGTGTGATTATCTTCTCTGGATTGATTGCTTGGGATAATCAAAGAATCCGCTATGTCTATGAGCAATCAGGAGGAAATGTAGCGGCTGGTTGGGCAGTTTCACTCGCCTTAAGCCTTTATCTTGATTTTATCAATCTGTTCCTCAGCATTCTTCGCATTTTTGGAAGAGATAATTAAAAGTAAGAATTAGAAGTTGGAATAGTTCCAGCTTCTTTTTTATGGCTGTGGATTCTTCTTTTATGATATAATAAAGCAAATGAAAAGAAAGTATGAGACTTGCTATGAAAGAACCATTTCTTAGTCGCGAAAAGTTAGCTGAAATCACAACTCAATTTCCAACTCCATTTCATTTATATGATGAGAAAGGAATTCGTGAGACAGCTCGTGCGCTTCAGAAAGCCTTTTCTTGGAATCAAGGATTTAAAGAGTATTTTGCAGTGAAAGCAACTCCGAATCCGACTATTTTGAAAATCTTGAAAGAAGAAGGTTGTGGAGTAGATTGCGCCAGCTATGTAGAACTTTTGATGAGCCAAAAAGTAGGCTTTTCAGGAAATGACATGATGTTTTCGTCCAATGATACACCCGCAGAAGAAATACAATTTGCGCGTGAATTGGGAGCTACTATCAATCTTGATGCTTATGAAGATGTTGCATTTTTACAGGAAGTGGCGAGCATTCCAGAAATCATTTCTTGCCGCTATAACCCAGGCGGTGTATTTGAATTGGGAACAGATATTATGGATTCTCCAGAAGAAGCCAAATTCGGGATGACTAAAGAACAACTCATCCAAGCATTTAAAGATTTAAAAAAGTTGGGCGTTAAAAAATTTGGGATTCATGCCTTATTGGCTTCTAACACTGTTACGAATCATTATTATCCTGAATTAGCCCGTCAGCTATTTGAATTAGCCGTTGAGATTGTGGCTGAGACCAATGTGGACTTGGATTTTATCAATCTTTCAGGCGGAGTAGGCGTTCCTTACCGTCCAGAAGAAAAAGCAAATGACATTTTAGCGATTGGGCAAGGAGTTCGCCGAGTTTATGAGGAAATTTTAACACCTGCAGGTTTAGGAAAGGTTAAAATTTTTACGGAACTGGGACGTTTTATGCTGGCCCCTCATGGATTATTGGTGACGAAAGTATTGCATAAAAAGAAGACTTACCGCACTTACATTGGTGTAGATGCTTCGGCAGTGAATCTGCTGCGCCCGGCTATGTATGGCGCTTATCACCATATTACAAATATGGATCATCCAGATGGACCGACAGAAATAGTGGATGTGGTCGGCAGTCTTTGCGAAAACAATGATAAATTTGCCATTCAGCGCGAACTTCCGATTACCAATATTGGAGATACTTTGGTGATTCACGATACAGGAGCACATGGTTTTTCAATGGGCTATCAGTATAACGCTAAACTTCGTTCAGCTGAGATTTTGCTAGAAGAAGACGGTGGTGTACGAATGATTCGGCGTGCTGAAATACCGGAGGATTACTTCGCAACTTTGTATGGCTTTGATTTTGAAAAATAGACAATTTTTGATATAATAAGAAGATGTAAAAAGGGAAAAGAGGATTACATATTTATGAATTTACTATTAGCTATTTTGTTGATTATTCTGGCTTTCTTTGGTGGTATGCTCGCTGGAATGTACCTTGTCCGCAAACAAATTGAAAAAGAATTTGCAGACAATCCACGTTTGAATATTGATGCGGTTCGTACAATGCTATCTGCAAATGGACAAAAGCCAAATGAAGCAAAGGTACAACAAGTGTATCGTCAAATTAAAAATCAACAAAAAGCAGCACTTGAAAATGCTAAAAAGAAAAAATAAGCTGTTAAAACAGTATAAAATTTGATTTTTAAAGAGATAAATGAATGGGGATTTGGGACTTGCACCCAGTCCCTTCTTTAGAAAGAAGAACTTATGGATAATCGACCAATTGGTTTTTTAGACTCAGGCGTGGGCGGTTTGACAGTTGTTCGCGAGCTGATGCGGCAGCTTCCACATGAGGAAGTGATTTATATCGGTGATTCTGCGCGTGCGCCTTATGGTCCTCGACCTGCAGAGCAGATTCGTGAGTATACATGGCAATTAGTGCAATTTCTCTTAACTAAAAATGTCAAAATGATTGTTCTTGCCTGTAATACAGCTACTGCTGTGGTTTGGGAAGAAATCAAAGAAAAATTGGATATTCCAGTTTTGGGAGTGATTTTACCGGGAGCTAGTGCAGCAATTAAAGCCTCTCAACATGGGACGATTGGCATTATTGGAACGCCAATGACGATTCAATCAGATATTTATCGGCAAAAAATCGAACGTCTCTTACCGGAAGTGGAGGTGACAAGTCTTTCTTGTCCCAAGTTTGTCCCACTGGTAGAGTCTAACGAGCTGTCGTCTAGCATTACGAAAAAAGTGGTCTATGAGAGCTTGATGCCGTTAAAAGGCAAGGTAGATACTTTAGTGCTAGGCTGTACGCATTATCCTTTACTAAAACCAATCATTCAAAATGTAATGGGACCAACAGTGAAACTGATTGATAGTGGAGCAGAATGCGTGCGGGACATTTCTGTTTTGCTCAATTATTTTGAAATCAATCACAGCAGAGAAGGAGAACTTCCTCAACACCGCTTTTTTACCACAGCAAATGCAAAAAGTTTTGCTGAAATTGCAGAAACGTGGTTAAACAAAGAAATAAATGTGGAGCATGTGACCTTATGAGTAGCAAAATTTATGAGTATAAAGATACCCAAGATTGGTATGTTGGAGAATGGTCTTCTCGTGGCAGAACTTTCCATTTTAAGGATGTTGATTCGGAAGAACTCAGTCGCATGGAAGAAGAGCTCCGTCAATTAGTAGTTGAAGAGCAGTCTTTTTCTGTTGCAGTGATTCAATATAACTCCATGATGTCTTTTGTTCAATTTGTCTTGCAAATGATTAACGAGAACCAAGATTCACAGTTTCAGGCGCAATTTCATAAAGGTGCTATTCTGATTACGGAAAAGGGACAATTAGTTTTAGTGCACTTACCTGAAAAAGGTGTCAAATTAAATGTTTTCTTTTCTCAACAAGAATTGTCAGGTTTGACAGTAGGAGATACGATTTTAATTGCTACTCGTAATGAGGGAAAGACCGCTGAATTCCGCAGAATCTTTGAAAAATTAGGCTATCAGATTGAAAATTTGAATGACTATCCTGATTTACCAGAGGTCGCAGAAACTGGGATGACTTTTGAAGAAAATGCTCGTTTGAAAGCAGAGACCATTTCTAAGCTGACTGGCAAAATGGTATTGGCGGATGACTCAGGCTTAAAAGTGGATGCACTAGGTGGTCTTCCTGGAGTTTGGTCTGCTCGTTTTGCTGGAAATGATGCAACAGACTTAGAAAACAATGCAAAATTGCTACATGAATTAGCAATGGTTTTCGACTTGAAAGATCGCTCTGCACAGTTTCATACCACTCTGGTAGTGGCAAGTCCTGACAAAGAAAGTCTGGTCATAGAGGCTGACTGGCCAGGCTATATCAATTTTGAGCCGAAAGGTGAAAATGGATTTGGCTATGATCCTTTATTTTTAGTAGGTGAAACAGGCAAAACATCTGCAGAATTAACAATGGAAGAAAAAAACGCTCAATCACATCGAGCTCAAGCAGTTCAAAAATTAGTGGAGGTATTTCCAACATGGCAAAACAAACCATCATCGTAATGAGTGATTCTCATGGAGATCGTGCTATTGTAGAAGAGATAAAGACCTATTATCTCGGAAAAGTAGATGCTATTTTTCATAATGGTGATTCTGAGCTGCCAAGTGATGACGAAGTGTGGCAAGGAATTTACGTTGTAGCAGGGAACATGGATTTCTATGGTGGCTATCCAGATCGTTTGGTGACGGATTTAAATGGTACCGTTATTGCACAAACTCATGGTCACCTTCAGCATATCAACTTTGGTTTTCAAAAATTGGATTTATGGGCACAAGAGGTAGATGCGGATATTTGTTTATATGGGCATTTACATATTCCAGATGCGTGGATGGAAGGAAAAACACTCTTTTTAAATCCCGGCTCTATCAGTCAACCGCGTGGTGTTATCAATGAGCGACTTTATGCTAAGGTAGAGATTAGTGATGATGCATTTCAAGTGAACTACTATACGCGTCAACACGAACTGTATTCTCGCCTATCAAAGGAGTTTACTCGATGATTGCCAAAGAATTTGAAAATTTTCTCTTACAGCAAGAAGATACTTTTTTAACACCGGCAGAAAACTTGGCTGTTTTGATTGATACTCACAATGCTGATCATGCTATTTTGTTGTTAAGTCAGATGACCTACTCACGAGTACCCGTGGTGACAGATCAGAAAAAGTTTGTTGGCACCATTTCGCTGACAGATATCTTGTCTTATCAGATGCAGCACGAAATTCCTGACGAGGAGTTTATGACAACCGATATTGTGCACATGGCAAAAAAAGATGATTTGACAGTTGGTCCAGATTTTACATTGACAGAAGTGCTGCATAAGTTAGTAGATGAGTCCTTCTTGCCAGTTGTTGATCGGGACAATACATTTCAAGGAATTATTACACGTAAATCTATCCTAAAAGCAGTTAATGCTCTTTTGCATAGTTTTGCGAATGAATACGAGATTCATCCAAAATGAAAGAAGAAATAACAACCTTTTTAGAAGGAAAAAATTTATCTGAGAATTCAAAAACAGCTTATTTTTATGATTTGGAGCAATTCGTAGATGTGACCCATGCAAAAATTACAGAGACCAATCTGCGGATTTACCAAGCTTCTATCGCTGACTTCAAACCATCTGTTCAGAAACGAAAACTATCTGCTATCAATCAATTTTTGCATTATTTATACAAGCAACGGTTGATTTCAGACTTTTATCGTTTGGAGTTGCCAAAAGTTGGTATTCCGAAAGAACACGATGCGGAAATTTTGGATTTGTCTGATTTTTATGCAGATACAAATCAATACAACGGTCGCTTGATTGCGCTTCTCATTTTAGAAATAGGGCTTTTACCAAGCGAAATTTTACAGTTGAAAGTAGCAGATGTCAATCTGGATTTTCAGATTATTCGCATTGAGAAAGCAGGTCAAAAGCGTATTGTGCCCATTCCAGACCAGTTGATTGGAGAACTGGAAACAACTCTGGAAGGAACTTATTTGTTAGAAAAGAATGGGAAAAGCTATTCGCGCCAATGGGGCTTTCGTCAATTAGAAGCTTTTTTGATTGAAAAAAATCAAGCTACTTTATCAGCTCAGAGTTTGCGAGAGCAATATATTTTACGTCAGCGAGAGCAAGGTGTTGAATTGTATGAAATTGCGCGCAATTTAGGCTTGAAAACAATGATGACATTAGAAAAATACAGATAATGGACATAAAAATTAAAGATTTTGAAGGCCCATTGGACTTATTGCTTCATTTGGTGTCAAGATATCAAATGGATATCTATGATGTGCCGATTACAGAGGTCATTGAGCAATATTTGGCTTATGTGGCGACTCTTCAAGCAATGAAGTTAGAAGTGACGGGAGAATACATGGTTATGGCAAGTCAGCTCATGTTGATTAAAAGCCGAAAACTCTTGCCAAAAGTAGCTGATAGCTTAGAAGCTGAAGAAGATTTGGAGCAAGATTTGCTTTCTCAAATTGAGGAATATCGGAAATTCAAATTATTAGGTGAGAAAATGGCGGAGCAACATGAAGAACGAGCTCTTTATTACTCTAAACCTAAAATTGAATTGGTGTATGAAGATGCAACATTGCTCCATGATAAGACAACGATTGATTTGTTTTTGGCTTTTTCTAAATTGATGACGCAAAAAAGAGAAGAATTTGCCCAAAGTCATACAACGATTGTCAAAGATGAATATAAAATCGAAGACATGATGGATGTGATACGTGAGCGCTGTTATTCTCAAGAAGAAATTGCTCTGCAAGCCATTTTTTCAGAAACAAAAGATATGAATGAAGTGATTACCTTATTTTTAGCGACATTGGAACTAGTAAAAGTCCAAGAAATCCAAGTAATGCAAGAAGAAAATTTTGGGAATATTTATCTAATAGGAAAAAGAAATGAGTAAGTTAGCAGAGATTGAAGCCCTGCTCTTTGTAGCGGGCGAAGACGGCTTGCGGGTCCGTCAAATAGCAGAGCTCCTCTCTATACCTCCGACAGGTGTGACACAGAGCTTGGAGAAATTGGCAGAAAAGTATCAAAAAGATGAAGATTCGAGTCTTGCCTTGTTAGAGACGTCGAATACTTATAAAATTGTTACCAAGCAAGATTTCGCTGAATTGTTGCGGGAATATTCAAAAGCCCCTATCAATCAAAGTTTATCAAGGGCTGCCTTGGAAACCTTATCCATTATTGCTTATAAGCAGCCCATTACGAGAGTGGAAGTGGATGAGATTCGTGGAGTCAATTCTAGTGGTGCGATTTCAAAGTTGCAGATATTTGACTTGATTCGTGAAAATGGAAAAAAAGAAGTGCTAGGGCACCCAAATCTTTATGTGACAACGGATTATTTTTTGGATTATATGGGAATCAATAGCTTAGAAGAATTGCCAATAGTAGAAGAAACAGAGTTAATAGCAGAAGAAAGTCAGCTATTTACCGAAAGGATAGAGGATGAGAATCAATAAATATATTGCCCATTCTGGGATTGCAAGCCGTAGAAAGGCAGAAGAGTTGATAAAACAAGGGCTTGTCACTGTGAATGGACAAGTTGTTCGTGAGTTGGCAACGACGATTAAGTCAGGTGATCGTGTTGAGGTCAGTGGTCAGCCGATTTACAATGAAGAAAAAGTGTATTATCTCTTAAACAAGCCTCGCGGTGTCATTTCTAGCGTGACAGATGACAAAGGTCGTCCAACGGTGGTTGATTTGTTGCCAAATGTCACAGAGAGAATCTATCCAGTTGGTCGACTTGATTGGGATACGTCGGGTGTTTTGATTTTGACAAATGATGGCGATTTTACAGATGAGATGATTCATCCTAGAAATGAAATTGATAAGGTCTATGTAGCTCGTGTCAAGGGGGTGGCTGATAAAGAAGTTCTCCGTCCCTTGACAAAAGGTGTGGAAGTTGACGGCAAAAAAACCAAACCAGCGGTTTATGAAATTCTGAAAGTAGACCCGATTAAGAATCGTTCGGTTGTCCAGTTGACCATTCATGAAGGACGAAATCATCAAGTGAAAAAGATGTTTGAAGCGGTTGGTTTGCAAGTAGATAAACTTTCTCGTACGCAATTCGGTCATTTGAATTTAACGGGACTTCGTCCAGGTGAAGCTCGCCGTCTCAATAAAAAAGAGGTCAGCCAGTTACATAACCTAGCTGTGACGAAGAAAAAATGATGAAAAAAATCCTTATTGCACCAGTGCGTCTTTATCAAAAGTTTATCTCGCCAGCCTTTCCACCTTCTTGTCGCTATCAGCCGACTTGTTCAAATTATATGATTCAAGCGATTGAAAAGTACGGTGCTAAAGGTGTCTTAATGGGAACAGCACGTATTTTGCGTTGTCATCCTTGGGCAGAAGGAGGAGATGATCCTGTGCCGGATGTATTTAGCTTGAAGCGTAACTATGCAGAAGACAAAGAAAGAGGTTGAGACGCTTCCTCTATAAAAGGGGCAACCAGAGATTCTTTATAAAATACTATAACTTAATAGTACAAATAAGAAAAACGAACAATTTTGATATTCTAACTAACAGAAAATCAAAATTGCTCGTTTTTTGTATTTCTCGCTGGCCTTTTGTTGCCTGTTCATCTCATACTCAATGAAAATTGAAAAGTTTTAAAGGCATTCGTTGTGTGAAATCTAACTATATTTTCTATAAAGTAAGCTTAGACGAACGATTAAAATATCTTGAATCTACTTCGTATTTACTCTTCATTTAAAGACTGATATAATAATCATGAAAGCGCTTGTAAAATTAATTTTAAAAAGGAGAACAAATGGTTTTGGAAACAAGAAATATTGCTATTCAAGATACTTATGGTGAGCGATTCCAGCATTGTTGGGGATGTGGTTCTAAGAATGAGTCAGGCTTGCATTTAAAAACTTATCCTAGTTTAAACGGAACTAGTTGTATTAGCAAGATAACACCAGCTCAACAGTATACCGGTGGTGTTCCAGCTAATCTATTTGGCGGTATGATTGCCATGATTTTTGACTGTCATGGTACCGCTTCAGCAGCCTGGTTTGCTCATCAAAATAAGGGCTTAGATTTGACAGAAGAAACGGTCATTGGACGATTTATCACAGCTCGCTTGGAAATAGATTATAAAAGTCCAACGCCCATTGATGAGGAAATTACGGTCATCTCTCGACTTGAAGAACTAGGCCAAAGAAAAGCCATTGTGGCAATGGAGATGACAGTAGCGGGTCAGGTTCGTGCCAAAGCTAGAATGGTAGCAGTCGCAGTGAAAGATAACATGTAGTATGTTTCGAAGATGAGACTATATACTAAATTGTTGTTTCATTTAGTTCCTATACGGTAAATTTTAAAAAAGTGAAAAATGCTTTCTCTATAATATAATCAGAGTGAAAAATTATGGAATGTTAGTTTGTCTCTAATATTCTTTTTGTGTTTAAATAGAATCATCATAGCTTATCTGATAAGAAGTAGATAGTATACTAATCTCAGTGGAAAATGAGTAAGGGTTATTGTTGCTTTTTGCGATAAACATAATAAACTACTAATCACAAATATCTCACTAGGATTACACACCTAATGAAGACTTTATATTGGCTCACATAGTCTTTTAAGCAAGTGTAGCAAAATCATGGAATTTATTTAGGTTTCATCTATTTAAAATTTTTTTAATTATTTGAATAGTTT
>NZ_KV841598.1:0-56460 GCF_001839535.1 Streptococcus sp. HMSC36C04
CTGCCACTCCTTCGAAAATACTTGCTCTATGGTTGCGAACAGACTGACAAAGTGGTAGAGGGAAACTGTCCATGATAACCATATTATTAGAGGGCGCTTGGTCATTCATCGCTTGTCGAATGAGTTGTAGCAACCAAATCAACTGTCTTGAGCGACGATTAAAGCGACTTCTTTCAAGCAGTCGACCACAGGGAAATAGTTGGCAGATTCGGTGAAAATGACGTTGCGATTTGATTCCTAGTTCAGCTTGCAATAACAGTAGGACTAATAGAGATTCATCCGAAACTTTTGACAAGCTGACATTATGACGATGTTTCAATGAATCGGGGCAATAATCCCGATAAAGCTGATGACAAATTTTGGATAATTGCTTCATATTCCATTGTAAATGATGGGATTTAGCGGTATACTGTAAGTGGCTCATTGGGACAACCTCCTGTTTGTTTCGTCACTTACAGTATAGTCCAAATGGGCTTTTTATAGTGTTTTGAGTTTAACTAGCACCACGGGTAGTTTCTTATATTAAGAAACAGAAAATCGCTCGAACAGAGCGATTTTTTATATGTTCTAAGCAATTGAAAAAATCCTTTAAATCCGCTATAATAGGTAAGTTGAAACAAGTTAGGAGTAGTCCAATGTAATAAGAATTTTCACAGAAATCGAAAGAAAAAGTATAAAAAAGAAAAAGAGGACAAAATGACGATTCAAGACGAAATTAAAAAACGCCGAACTTTTGCGATTATCTCTCACCCGGATGCAGGGAAGACCACGATTACAGAGCAGTTGCTTTACTTTGGAGGCGAGATTCGTGAAGCGGGTACGGTCAAGGGTAAGAAGACCGGGAACTTTGCAAAATCTGACTGGATGGATATTGAGAAGCAGCGGGGGATTTCAGTGACCTCTTCTGTCATGCAGTTTGACTATGCCGGAAAACGGGTCAATATTCTTGATACGCCTGGGCACGAAGATTTTTCAGAAGATACCTACCGCACTCTCATGGCCGTGGATGCCGCAGTCATGGTGGTGGACTCTGCCAAAGGGATTGAGGCTCAGACTAAAAAGCTCTTTGAAGTTGTCAAACACCGCAATATCCCAGTCTTTACGTTTATCAATAAACTGGACCGCGACGGGCGTGAACCCCTTGATTTGCTGGAAGAATTAGAAGAAGTACTTGGCATTGCCAGCTATCCGATGAATTGGCCAATTGGGATGGGGAAATCCTTTGAAGGTCTCTATGATTTGCACAATCAGCGACTGGAGCTTTATAAGGGTGATGAGCGCTTTGCCAGCATCGAAGAGGGAGAAAAAATATTTGGCAACAATCCATTTTATGCTCAGGTTTTAGAGGATATTGAACTCCTACAGGAAGCAGGAAATGAATTTTCACAGGAAGCTATTTTTAATGGGGAATTAACCCCTGTCTTCTTTGGTTCAGCCCTGACCAATTTTGGAGTGCAGACTTTTCTTGACACTTTCTTGGAGTTTGCACCAGAACCTCACGGACACAAAACCACAGACAATCAGGAAATCAGCCCGCTGGATAAGGATTTTTCAGGATTTGTCTTTAAAATCCAAGCCAATATGGATCCAAGACACCGTGATCGCATCGCTTTTGTCCGCATCGTATCGGGCGAATTTGAGCGCGGCATGAGTGTGAATCTGACCCGTATCAAAAAAGCTGTCAAACTCTCAAATGTCACCCAGTTTATGGCTGAGTCACGTGAAAATGTAGAAAATGCGGTGGCTGGAGATATTATTGGAGTTTACGATACCGGCACTTACCAAGTTGGCGATACCTTGACTGTCGGTAAAAACAAATTTGAGTTTGAACCGCTTCCAACTTTTACCCCGGAAATTTTCATGAAGGTTGCAGCTAAAAATGTCATGAAGCAAAAATCTTTTCACAAAGGGATTGAGCAATTGGTACAGGAAGGAGCTATCCAGCTTTATAGCAATTACCAGACTGGTGAATATATGTTGGGAGCTGTTGGTCAGCTTCAGTTTGAGGTCTTCAAGCACCGCATGGAAAATGAATATAATGCCGAAGTAGTCATGACACCCATGGGCAAAAAGACTGTTCGCTGGATTTCACCAGATGATCTGGACGAGCGAATGTCCTCAAGTCGCAATATCTTAGCCAAAGACCGCTTTGACCAGCCAGTCTTTCTCTTTGAAAATGACTTCGCCTTGCGCTGGTTTGCCGATAAATATCCAGATGTCAAGTTGGAAGAGAAGATGTGAGAGCGTTAAAAATCCGACAGAAAATTAGGAAATCTGGAGAAGAAGCAATTGCTTCTAGGAGGATTTATCTATTTTCCGAGGATTTAGTTTGAACTCAGTTAAAGAAAATGTGAGACTTGCACGGCATATGAGCAAAGTTTGAAAATTACGCTATTATTCGAGCTTTCTCATAATAATTTTTGAAACAGAACTGGGTTTTAAGTGAGTTTGTTTGTTAGAATCTTAAGCGTTTAGATAGATAAAGAAGTGTAATAACGATTGGTGAAGAATTGAGCATCTTTTTCAATTCTTTATATTAAAAGTCAATAAAGGAGAAAAGGGTGTTTATTGAAAAAGAATTAAAAGATGGAATGTCTTGGATAAACTTAGATGCAGATATTTTAAGTCAACATCCAGATTCTTATAAGGAATACAATATTGATGAAGAAACGATAGAGTACGCGTTAGATAAAAATGAACGAGCACACATGGATTACAATCGTGAAACAGGAACAGTCGTTTTTATTTTCAACGTATTAAACTTAAAAAGGGATAAGGATTATTATGAAACTATTCCTATGACCTTTATTGTACAGAAAGATAAACTCTTAACAGTTAGCAATAAAGCAAATACTTATGTTGTAGATATGATGAAAAATTATGTTGAACACCATGAGCCTGTAACAGTTTATAAATTTCTATTTGCTAGTTTAGAATTAGTGTGTAATTCTTATTATCCTGTAATTGAAAAAATGGATGAAACAAAGGATAACATCAATAGTCTATTGCACAAAACAACCACTAAGAAAAATCTCTTTGCTTTAGCAGACTTGGAAACTTCCATAGTCTACTTGGTAGCAGCTGCAAAGCAAAATCGTATGCTGTTAGAGCACATTAAAGGACATGCACTTTATCGTCATTTAGATGAAATTGAAAAAGAGCAGTTTGACGATGTCATGATTGAAGCTCGCCAATTAGTAGCAATGACAGACTTGATTTCTCAAGTTCTCAGTCAATTGTCAGGTTCTTACAACAATATTTTGAACAACAATCTGAATGATAATTTGACTGTTTTAACAATCATTTCAGTCCTCCTAGCAGTCCTAGCAGTTATCACGGGATTCTTTGGTATGAATGTGCCACTTCCGTTGTCTAATGATAAAAATGCTTGGATTTATATAGTTATTATCAGTCTTATTCTTTGGATTGTATTGACCAAAGCTTTGAAATGGTTGGCTAATAAAAAATAAAAATGATGTAGCCTTACCCCAATTTAGGACCTAGCTTCATCACTTTTATTTCTTTTTTTGCTTTCCAAATACCAGCCCAGCAGCCGGAGCAGAACCAAAAAATAGTTTTCCAGCCAGCCTAGAAGGTTGGCATTATTAGGCAGTTGTAGGTAGCCTAGCAGATAGTTGGTTCCAAAACCTAGCCCGCCAAGAATTAGTGCTAAGAGTACTAGACGCAGATAAAACCAGTCATATTTAATGAGAACACCAATCAGCAGAGGCAGAAGGGCTAAGTTCCAAAAGTCGATTTCTCGCTGCCAGTAGACGGAAAGACCGTAAGCTGAGTCAGAACCTAAAAGTTGGGGTTGGAAAATTTGAATAACAGCAGCCCCTAGCATGGCTACAATCAGTAGGATAAAGGCAAAGCGTAAAAACTTATTCATAGTGACTCTTTTTTATTTTTTTTTCATTATAAAAGAAAATAGTACATTTTCAAGTTAAATCTTATATCAAAAAAGAAAGTTAGCAGAAATCCTATCTTTTTATCATTCTTTGTGTTATACTAGATAAGTTACAAAATAGTCAGCTTTCTCAGTTGCTTTTGGCAAGTAATTAAGATAAAGTCTTTTCTATTGGAATACTGGTATCAAATTTACTGAATGAGAAAGCAAAATATGTTTTATAAGGTAGCTTCGCACTACCTTTTTAGAAAGAAGAAAAAATTGAAATTTAATGAATTACATTTGTCTGCTGAATTGTTAGCAGAAATTGAAAAAGCAGGCTTTGTTGAAGCCAGTCCAATCCAAGAACAAACAATCCCGCTTGCTATGGCAGGGAAAGATGTGATTGGACAAGCTCAGACTGGTACAGGAAAGACAGCTGCTTTTGGTTTTCCAACTCTCGAAAAAATTAACACAGAAAATCCTGTTGTTCAGGCTTTAGTCATTGCACCAACTCGTGAATTGGCTGTTCAAAGTCAAGAGGAACTCTTCCGCTTTGGTCGAAGCAAAGGAGTGAAAGTTCGCTCGGTTTATGGTGGATCTAGCATTGAAAAGCAAATCAAGGCTCTCCGTTCAGGCGCGCACATTGTCGTTGGAACTCCAGGACGTTTATTAGACCTCATTAAGCGCAAAGCACTGAAACTCAATCATGTAGAAACGCTAATTTTAGACGAAGCGGATGAAATGCTCAATATGGGTTTCTTAGAAGACATTGAAGCAATCATCTCACGCGTGCCGGAAGAGCGTCAGACCCTTCTCTTTTCAGCTACTATGCCAGATGCTATCAAGCGGATTGGCGTGAAGTTTATGAAAGAGCCAACACATGTCAAAATTGCAGCAAAAGAATTGACAACAGAACTGGTGGATCAATATTATATCCGTGTAAAAGAAAATGAAAAATTTGATACCATGACACGTCTCATGGATGTGGAACAACCAGAACTTTCTATCGTTTTTGGGCGTACCAAACGCCGAGTTGATGAATTGACTCGTGGACTTAAAATCCGTGGTTTCCGCACAGAGGGGATTCATGGCGATTTAGACCAAGGAAAACGTCTCCGTGTTCTTCGTGACTTCAAAAATGGTAATTTAGATATTCTTGTTGCAACGGACGTCGCAGCACGTGGATTGGACATTTCTGGTGTCACGCATGTTTACAATTACGATATTCCACAAGATCCCGAAAGTTATGTGCATCGTATCGGACGGACAGGTCGTGCTGGGAAATCTGGTCAATCCATTACATTTGTTGCACCAAATGAAATGGGGTATCTTCAAGTCATTGAAAGCTTAACTAAAAAACGGATGAAAGGTATGAAGCCAGCAACGGCAGAAGAAGCCTTTCAAGCTAAGAAAAAAGTTGCACTCAAAAAGATTGAGCGAGATTTTGCAGATGAAAGTATTCGCAACCAATTTGAAAAGTTTGGCAAAGACGCTCGCAAGTTGGCAGCTGAATTTACACCGGAAGAATTGGCTTTATATATATTGACCTTAACCGTACAAGATCCAGACACTCTACCAGAAGTAGAGATTGCGCGTGAAAAGCCATTACCATTTAAATATGTTCCGGGAGCTAATAAAGGCAATCGTAACAGCAAAAATGGACGTCGTAGTAATGATCGGCGTGACCGTACTAATGGGCGTGACAATTACAAAAAAGGTGGTCGCCACGATCGCTTTGACAAAGAAAAGCGTTACCGCAAAGACCACAAAAAACCTCGTAATACTTCAAGTGAGAAGAAAACAGGATTTGTCATCCGTAATAAAGGTGATAAGTAATTATACAATAATAAAAAGGCGAATAGAAGTTCGTCTTTTTATGTTTTTATAAGGAGATACAAAGTTATTTAAATACAATAGGCGTAGCAGTCTCTTGGAGAACTGCATCTAATTCAACGATATTTTGTTTACCTATTGTTTCAAGCCATTTAATTGTAGCAGCTTCGCCACCTTCTTGATAGGCTTTGGTAGCACCAGCCCAAGTTGCACGACCGCAAAGGACACCGTTGAAAGTTGAGCCGGATTCCTTAGCAAAGCGAAGTGTATCTTGGAAAAGCTGTGCGGATACTCCAGCAGATAAGAAAATAAATGGAAGAGAAGTGGCATCACTTTGTTCTTTGTAGAAGGCAGCAGCTTCTTCTTTGGTGTAAAGAACTTCATTTTCTGCGAATCCTTCAACATATTTCATATTGACTGGAACTTCAACTTTGAGAACATCTACACCAAATCGTTCTTGTGAGTAAAGCTTCATTGCTTCAATGACTTTGCGAGGTTTGAGTTTAGCATATTCTTTTTCATCCGTCACCTTGGCATCGTAAGAAACTAACTCAAGGAAAAAAGGTATGTCTTCTGCTTTGCATTCAGAAGCTATTCGCTCAATAAAGGCTTCTTTGACGTCATTGACTGCTCTATCTTCGTCAATATCTATATAGAGTAAGACTTTCACAGCATCAGCACCGTTTGCTTTGAGACGTTGGACGGAGACATTTTCGACGAGGTCAGGATAGCGACCGGGAACAGTTTTGTCATAACCTGTTTTTTCATAGGCAACTAATAATCCAGCGTTTTTATCACGAGCTTCCGCCGCTTTCCAACCTAACTCTGGATCAAGAAGGATAGAAGAAGCGTATTTTGTTAAGTATTTCGAAACTAGCACTTTAAAGGTTTCCAATTGCTCAACTGGAGTGTCTTCACCAAGCATACGACGCAAAGCCCCTCGTTGGTCAATAGCCAAAGCGCCGATAATTCTGTTTTTATCACATAAACGTTTTAATTTTTCTTGTTTTGTTGTCATCTTTAGGCTCCTTTTGTTTTGTATAGTTTAATTATAGAACAAAAATAAAACAAAGTCAAACAATATTTTACAAAAATCAAAAAAATATTGTTTTTAATTTTTCAAAATGAATAAATTGTTGTATAATATATTTGAGGAATAAAATTATATAAAACTAGAAAGGAGACAAAATGAAAGAAGGACGGCATAGAGTGATTCTCCAAGAATTGGATCAGCAAGGAGTGGTTTCTGTCAAGAAATTAAAAGAGTTACTAGATGTAACGGATATGACGATACGTCGTGATTTGATTGACTTGGAAAAGCAAGGTTTGTTGACTCGTGTTCATGGAGGAGCTCATAAAAAAGTAAAAAATGGCTTGAACGAAGCCTCCCATACTGAAAAAACAATGTTAAATATTGAAGAAAAACGAACAATTGCTCAAAAATGTGCCAATTTGATTTTTTCTGGTGATACAGTTTTTATCGGTTCGGGAACAACGACGGATTTTATCGGAGATTATTTGGCTGATAAAAGTGTGAGTATTGTGACAAATTCGCTTCCTATTTTTGAAAAATTAAAAGATAATCCCAATTGTGACATTATTCTGATTGGCGGTCGTTATCGGGTGAAAACACAAACGTTTGTCGGACAATTTGCTAATAAATTATTGAAAGAAATCAAAGTTTCTAAAGCATTTATTGGCGTCAATGGAATTGACGGTCATAATGTCACGACTGCCAATGAAGAAGAAGGAAATGGCAATGCCATTATCTTGAACAATGCGATTGAAAAGTACATTGTGGCAGATAATAGCAAATTTGACAGCTATTCTTTCTATTGTTTCTATCAGTTGGATGGTTTGGATGCAGTAATTACAGATGATCATATCTCACCAAAGGTCAAGGAAAAGTATAAATCATATACAAATGTTTTATAGTTAATATTTTTATCACCTGTTCATATAGGAGCAGGTGATTTTTGTTTTGTATCTTTCGTGCGGTATTGATACATCCTATTAAAAAACAGGTCTCGTCCATATTAGACTGAGCCTGATTTTCTGAGTATTGAGCTTTTAGTCGTGGTATTCACCGCGAGCCCATTTAGCATTTTCTTCATCGAAAATATGGTCATTTTTAGCGATTTCAGGGCTAACTTCAATGCTATTATCGATTTTTTCAATCAATTGTTTGTTGGCTTCTGTTGGTTCATACTCTGTTTCAAGAAAGACATCAACGATATTGTGAATAAGATTTTGACCAAGAATACGTCCACCAAAAGCGATGATATTTGCATTGAGTTCTTTCTTTGCATAGTGTGCGGTTAGAACGTCACCAACAAGAGCTACACGAGTACCGGGAACTTTGTCAGCAGAAGCAGAAATACCGACTCCTGTACCGCAAAGGGCAATTCCAAGATCAGCTTTTCCTGAAACAACATTTTCTGCAATCAGACGACCAAAGATTGGGTAATGAGTCCGGTGAAAGTCGTAGGTTCCGACATCAATGACTTCATGACCGAGGTCTTTTAAATGTTCAGAAATTTTCATTTTTGTATCTGTTACGATATGGTCACAGCCGAGAGCGATTTTCATAATTTTTCCTCCTACCCTTTAACATAATTTATTAAGCATATCAATGCGAACTTGGTGACGCCCAGCATCATAGTCAGCTTTTAAATAAGCTTCTGCACAGGCATTTGCCAATTCTTCACCGAGAATAGCTGTACCGAGAGTGATAATGCGTGTAGAATTGTGGCGAATGGTCATCATGGCAGAATGCTCATCTGAAACAGCAGCACAAATGATCCCACGGTGTTTATTCGCAACCATATAAGAACCAACTGCAAAACGGTCAAACAAAATACCACGGGCAGTATCATCTTTTCGTAATTCTTCAACAAGAGCGTCTGTCGAGTCGACAAAATCAGCAGCACCTTCTTGTTCGTTGAGATCTTTAATGTCATAACCAAGTTGGAGTAAATGAGTTTTTACTTTATTTTTTAACTCAAAACCATCACGGTCTGTACCTAGTATAACTTTCATTGTTATACCTCCTTTTTTTATTTCACAACAACATCATAACATCTCACACAAATATTGTCAAACAAAAAATAACATAAAAAAACAAAATAAACTATTGACACCGTTTACATATAATGATATACTTTGTTTATAAACAAAATAAAACAAAATAGAAGGGGGAATATGATGGAACTTTATCAGTTATTTGATAAAGATTTAGTCTTTTGTCTGCATGCTGACAGTCAGGAAGACCTTTTTAATCAAGTTGCTGACCTTCTTGAAGATAGACACATTGTAACGTCTTCTTATAAGAATGCCTTAATTGAACGAGAAAAGTCCTTTCCTACGGGGCTGGACATGGAATTTTTAGGAAAAGATTTGCCAAATGTAGCAATTCCGCATACGGATATTGTTCATAATTTAGCAGAAAAAGTGGTTGTAGTCCGCTTGGATCAGCCGGTGACTTTTCATAATATGATTGTTCCGTCAAATGAAGTACAAGTATCGCTTTTGTTCTTCATTATCAATAATTCTAATGCCAGTCAAACGAATATCTTGGCTCAATTGATGGACTTTTTTACTGCTGACGGCAACCTAGAGTCCTTATCCAAGTTGGATGAGGAAGATAAACTATTTCATTATATATCGGAAACAATAAATCATTAAAAATAAAAATGGAGGATTTTACAATGATTAAAATTTTAGCAGCCTGTGGAGCAGGGGTAAACTCAAGCCACCAAATCAAAAATGCTCTTGAAGAAGAACTTTCAAATCGCGGCTATGATGTTCAATGCGATGCGGTAATGGTCAAAGATGTGAATGAAGACTTGATAAAAGGTTATGATATTTTCACCCCAATAGCAGCAACGGATTTGGGATTTGAACCGGGGATTCCTGTTATTGAAGCAGGACCAATTTTATTCCGTATTCCAGCCATGAGTGCACCAGTATATGACAATATTGAAGCAGCTATTAAGGAACATGGACTTAGTTAAAGTAATTCATTAGAAAAAATGAAAAATTGAAACGCTAGATAAAAACAATTTTTATCTACTGAAATAGTTATTTCACTTTTCGTTCACTATCTTTCAAAAAATAAAATCGGGAGGATTTTTTATGAATGTCATTATTGACTTAGCCAATCGCTTCTTTAAACCCATTTTAGATATGGGGGCACCAATTATCATGTTGATAGTCTTAACGGTGCTTGCTTTATGCTTTGGAGTGAAGTTTTCCAAAGCCTTGGAAGGTGGTATTAAACTTGCCATAGCTCTTACGGGTATTGGTGCCATTATCGGTATGTTAAATGGTGCTTTCTCGGCTTCACTTGCGAAATTCGTTGAAAATACAGGAATTCAACTCAATATTACAGACGTTGGTTGGGCACCATTGGCGACGATTACATGGGGTTCTGCTTGGACGCTTTACTTCTTACTCATTATGCTCATCGTTAATGTCGTGATGTTAATTACGAAAAAAACGGATACCTTAGATGTTGATATTTTTGATATTTGGCATTTATCAATTACAGGTCTATTGATTAAATGGTATGCGGATAATAATGGTGTTAGCCAAGGAGTGTCGCTCTTTGTGGCAACGCTTGCAGTCGTACTTGTCGGAGTAATGAAAATTATTAACTCTGACTTAATGAAACCAACATTTGATGACTTGCTTAATGCGCCTAGCTCATCACCAATGACCTCTACTCACATGAACTACATGATGAATCCAGTTATCATGGTTTTGGATAAGATTTTTGATAAATTCTTCCCTTGGTTGGATAAATATGACTTTGACGCTGCAAAATTGAATAAGAAAATTGGTTTCTGGGGCTCTAAATTCTTCATTGGATTTATCCTTGGGATTGTAATTGGAATTATGGGAACGCCGCATCCAGTATCTGGCGTTGCCGAAGCAGCAAAATGGTCACTTGTTATCAAGGGTTGGTTATCTCTTGGTTTGACAGCTGGTGTCTGCTTGGAATTGTTCTCACTTATTGGTTCTTGGTTCATCGCGGCAGTAGAACCTCTTTCACAAGGAATTACAAATGTTGCAACAAAACGTCTTCAAGGACGTAAATTCAATATTGGACTTGACTGGCCATTTATCGCAGGTCGTGCAGAAATCTGGGCATGTGCCAATGTTTTAGCACCAATTATGCTAGTAGAAGCAGTCCTTCTTTCTAAAGTCGGAAATGGTATTTTGCCACTTGCTGGGATTATTGCAATGGGTGTTACTCCAGCACTTCTGGTTGTTACACGTGGTAAACTCATTCGGATGATTGTATTTGGAACTCTATTGCTTCCGCTCTTCCTTCTATCTGGAACCCTTATTGCGCCATTTGTTACGGACTTAGCGAAAGGCGTAGATGCATTTCCTAAAGGGGTAGCTAGCACACAATTGATTACCCACTCTACTCTTGAAGGTCCAATTGAAAAATTACTTGGTTGGACAATCGGAAATGCTACAACAGGCGATATCAAAGCTATCTTTGGTGTTATTGTCTTTCTAGTGTTCTATATTGGTATCTTTGCATGGTATAGAAAACAAATGATTAAGCGAAATGAAGAATACGCTGCAAATGCAAAATAGAAGAATAAGATAACAATAAGCTGGGCTATTCCTTTTGAAATAGTCTGGCTTTTGATTGAAAAAAAGAAAGGAAGAAACATGATTCATTTAGTTTGTCCAAATCCAGCTTTGGATCGGACAGTTTTACTTAGTCATTTTAAAGAAGATGTGGTCAACAGACCAAATCAAGTGCATGAGAATGCTGGCGGAAAGAGTTTTAATGTGGCTTATGTCCTGAATTGCGAGAAAGGCGAAGAGCAAGGAAATTTTTGCATTCATACAATGTTAGGTGGCAAAATGGGCGAATATATTCAACAATTAAATGAAGAAGATGGTATTCCGCTTGTTGTGACAGAGGTTGATAAAAATACGCGTACTTGTACAATTATGATTGATACAGAATTAGGAAAGACCTATCTTGTGTATGAAGCTGGATTTGAGCTGAATAAGGATTTATTAGAACAATTCACCACAAATCTTATAAAGCACATTCAACCTGGCGATAGCGTTGTGTTTTCTGGCTCTTTGATGAAAGGGATGCCAGATGATTATATTGCACAAATTGGTCGTCTTTTGCCAGAAGATGTGAATTTAGTAGTAGATACAAGTGGTGCCGCACTAAAAGCAGCTTTCACAGCACAGCCTGACATTGTAAAAATTAACGATGAAGAATTAGCAGAATTAACAGGATGTCCAGTTGAAACTGCAGAAGAAGCAGCAAAACTTCTCAAAGAATATACTAAAATTCCTTATTTCATTGTGACAATGGGAGGAAAAGGAGTCGTAGCACGCCTGCAGGATGATGTTTTCCAACTGACGTTTCCAGCAATTCATGTCAAAAATCCTATTGCGTCAGGGGACTTTTTCCTTGGAAGTCTCTGCCATGCTTTAGAAAGTAAAGGGAGAGTTGATAGAGAAGCTGTCATTCGTGCCTGTGCTTATGCAACAGCTAACTGCCTGCAATGGACTCCAAAAGTAGACCTAGCCGATGTAAAACGAATTGTAGACGAAATCGAACTAACAACTTTGTAGTTTCTTTCTACAGTTTATATGATATTTTTTGAATGTATTGACTTAGAAAATCCCCTCTTTATATAATAAAATAGATTATTTTATTATAAGGAGGTCGTATGACTTTATCAGGACTTATTGTTTTAGCGGTATTTGTATTTCGGTTGGTATTTCTAAAAATATCGATGAAGAATGAGAAAGCGATATTGGCAAATGGTGGGCGCGAATATGGCGTGCAAAATACCAAGTATATCACTATTCTTCACATTTTATTTTACCTTTCTTGCTTTACTGAAGCTACGATACGTCAGGTTCAGTTTGACGCACTTAGTGCTATAGGATTTGGCCTGTTGCTATTTTCAATGTTTATGCTCTATGTTGTGACACAGCTCTTAGGTGAAATTTGGACTGTAAAATTAATGCTGGTTAAGAATCATAAATTTGTTGATCACTGGCTTTTCCGCTATGTGAAACATCCCAATTATTTCTTGAACATCGTTCCAGAGTTGATTGGTTTAGCATTACTTTGTCATGCACTAATTTCATTTTGTATTCTATTTCCTCTATATGCGGTAGTTTTGTATAATCGCATCAAGGAAGAAGAGAAATTACTCAAAGAAGTCATTATCCCAAATGGTATTGCACAGAAGTAAGCTATTTTTTAAAGTATAGAATGAAAGATTTTAAAATTACACAAATTATCTATTTTGTATAATTTTTTAAAAACAAAGTAAGAAAGGGTTTACAAAAGTTTGAAAATGTGTTAAACTTTATTCATAAAGTAAAATAAAACATGGATTGTAACTAAGAAATTAGGCGAGACCATAAATGACCCAAGTAAAAAATCTTGGTTTGTTTATGGTTTTTTTATGTTTTACAAAAAGATTGTTAGGAAGGAGGACACGAATGTTTCGAATTGTCCAGCCACTAAATAATAATGTTGCGGTGGTCAAAAATGAAAGTGGTGAACAGGCTGTTGTCATGGGGCTCGGTATCATTTTTAAAAAGAAAAAAGGGGATTTGTTGGCAGAAGAACGAGTAGAAAAAGTCTTTCAACTGAAAAGTGAAGAATCGCGCGAAAACTTTTCTGCTTTGTTAAAAGATGTTCCCTTGGACTTTATCACGACTAGTTATGAAATTATTGATTATGGTATTCAACAGTTCCAATTTCCAGTTCAAGAGTACATCTATGTAACCTTGACAGATCATATTTATTGTAGTTATCAAGCGCTGCAAAGAAATACTTATAAAAGTAATCACTTGCCGGATATGTCGGAGCAATATCCGACGGAGTACAAAATTGCTGAGCACGCTTTGGTGATTTTAAAAGAAAAATTGGATGTGGATTTTCCAAAAGATGAGATTGGGCGGTTGGCCTTACAGTTTATCAATGCGAAAGGCGAAGATGTCGTGATTAGTAAAGATGAACAAACACTGACCCGACAAATGATTGCTTTGGTGCAAGAGGAACTTTTAAAACATGGTATTAATCGGACAAAAAAGAATAGTAATTTTTACGACCGTTTGATGATTCATTTGACATACTTTATTGAGCGTTTGGATCAGGATGACAGTGATTTAAAAGTCTCCATGAAGAATTTAGAAGAACATATCAAAAAGGATTATCCAGAAGCCTATCAAATTGGCGAAGATATTTATGAAGTCATTCGTCAGCATTTGGGTGGAGGACTTCATCCAAATGAAAAGGTATATTTGGTGATTCATATTCAAAGATTATTGTAAAGGAGAAGACATGTTTCAATTACCAGAAGATTTTATTTTTGGCGGTGCGACTGCTGCTTATCAAGTAGAAGGAGCTACAAAAGAAGGTGGAAAAGGTCCGGTCGCTTGGGATGAATTTTTAGAAAAACAAGGACGATTTTTGGCAGATCCAGCTAGTGATTTCTATCATCAATATTCAAAAGATATTGAGTTGTGTGAGAAGTTTGGCGTCAATGGCTTGCGCTTGTCTATTGCTTGGAGCCGTATTTTTCCAGAGGGACGTGGCAAGGTCAACCAAGAAGGAGTAGAGTTTTATCACCGTGTATTTGCTGAATGTGCGAAACACCATGTCCTGCCATTTGTTACACTGCATCACTTTGATACTCCGAAAGTTTTGTTTGATCAAGGTGATTTTCTCAATCGTGATACGATTGAAGCGTTTGTGGAATATGCTGAATTTTGTTTTCAAGAATTTCCAGAGGTTCATCATTGGAGCACTTTTAACGAAATTTATCCTGTTGCGACCAATCAATACTTGCTCGGTGTCTTTCCTCCGGGGATTCAGTATGATTTGAGTAAGGTGATTCAATGTCTTCACAATATGATGTATGCGCATGCGCGCGTAGTAAATCTTTTCAAGGAGAAAGGTTACCTTGGTGAAATTGGAGTGGTGCATTCTTTGGAAACAAAATACCCAGCAACAGACAGCGAAGAAGATAAGCATGCAGCTTTTCTGGATGATGCGCTTTCTATTCGTTTCTTGCTAGATGCTACTTATCTGGGGTATTATTCTGAGGAAACAATGGAAGCTCTTAAGGAAATTTGCGCAGCTAACAATGCTAGTTATGAATTCCTTGAGAGCGATTTTGAAGAAATGAAAAAAGCTAGTCATCGAAATGATTATCTTGGAATCAACCATTATCAATGTCATTTTGTTAAGGCTTATCAGGGCGAATCAACCATTCATCATAATGGAACGGGTGATAAAGGCACTTCGGTTTATAAAGTGAAAGGCATTGGAGAACGGATTTACAAGGAAGGGATTGAACGAACAGACTGGGATTGGATTATTTACCCAGAAGGTTTGTATGACCTTTTATTGAGAATTAAAAAAGACTACCCACATTATCAAAAGATTTATATCACTGAAAATGGAATGGGCTATAAAGACGAGTTTGACAATGGCATCATTATGGACAAGCCGCGGATTGATTATTTGAAAGTGTATTTGCAATCTTTAAGCAAAGCTATTGATGCTGGTGTTGTGGTAAAAGGATATTTTCTTTGGTCTTTAATGGATGTTTTCTCGTGGTCAAATAGCTACAATAAACGCTATGGCTTGTTTTACGTTGATTTTGAAACTCAAAAGCGTTACCCTAAGGAATCAGCTTATTGGTACAAGCATGTTAGTGAAACAAAGATTGTGATTTAAGAAGGGAGATAAGATGAATAAAAACGAATTACAAATGTTAGGATTTGAAATCGTAGCTTATTCGGGGGATGCACGTAGTTGTTTACTGAATTTGCTGAAAGAGGTTCGTCAAGGTAATTTTACAAATGTAGATGCTGCTTTAAAAGAAGCAGATGAAAATTTAAATTTAGCCCACAATTCACAAACGCAGATTTTAGCACAAGAGGCAGCTGGGGAAGATTTAGATTTAGGATTTATCTTTATTCACGGTCAAGATCATTTGATGACGACATTATTGTTAAAAGAATTGATCGTAGATTTTATTGAATTATATAAAAATCAATACAAGGAGGACTAATTCCATGAACGGAATTATCAAACAAATTGAGAAAGGAAAACCTTTCTTTGAAAAAATATCACGCAATATTTATCTTGGCGCTATTCGTGACGGCTTTTTAGCCGCTATGCCTGCCATTTTATTTTCAAGTATTTTTATCTTGTTAGCAGCAATTCCAGAAATTTTTGGATTTAAGTTGCCAAATGATGTTTCCACCTGGCTTTGGAAAGTATATGGCTATTCTATGGGTGTAGTAGCTATTCTCGTGTCCGCTACGACTGCTCGTTGTTTGTCAGAATCAATGAACCGCAATATGCCGACCAACAAGACTATCAATTCGGTTTCTGTTATGTTGGCTTCCATTGTGAGCTTCCTCCTTTTAAGTGTGGATCAAATTGAAAACGGTTTAGCCAATGGCTACATGGGAACAAAAGGGATTTTAGCGGCTTTTGTAGCAGCTTTTATCACGGTGAATGTTTATAAATTCTGTGTATTGAAAGACATTACTATTAAGATGCCAAAAGAAGTTCCTGGAACAATTTCTCAAACTTTCCGTGACGTCTTTCCATTTTCATTTGCAGTATTTGCTGCTGTTCTGATTGATACAATCGTACGTTATTTCTTTGGGCATTCGTTTGCAGAAGCTGTTATCACACTTCTCCAACCTTTGTTTACCGCAGCTGATGGCTATTTAGGAATTTCGATTATTTGGGGAGCAATGGCGCTCTTCTGGTTTGTTGGTGTGCATGGTCCTTCAATTGTAGAACCAGCTATTGTCGCGATTATTTATGCAAATGTGGAAACGAATTTACAGTTGGTAAAAGCAGGTCACCATACTTCAAACGTGTTGACAGTTGGACTTGGAAACTTTGTTGGCACAATGGGTGGTACAGGTGCAACATTGGTTGTTCCATTCCTCTTCATGCTCTTTGCAAAATCTAAGCAATTAAAAGCTGTCGGGAAAGCTTCCTTTGTTCCAGTTTGCTTTGCAGTCAATGAACCATTGTTGTTTGCAACACCGATTATTTTAAATCCTTATTTCTTTATTCCATTTTTAATCACTCCAATGATCAATGTTTGTGCTTTCAAGTTCTTTGTTGATGTGTTAGGTATGAACAGTTTTATGTATGTCCTTCCTTGGGCAACGCCAGCACCGATTGGCTTGATTTTAGGTACGGGTGCAGGAATCTTATCTATTGTCTTGATGCTGCTGTTGATTGTAGTTGATTCTCTCATCTACCTTCCATTTATTAAAGCGTACGATGATTCATTAGTAGAAGAAGAAGCGAAAAAGGCAGAAGTGATTGAGCTTGAAGAAGCAGCAGAAGCTGAAATAGACGATCAAATTCAAGCGGTTGCAGATGGAAAGCATCATAATATTTTGGTTCTATGTGCCGGTGCAGGGACAAGCGCCATGCTAGCAAATGCACTAACAGAAGGCGCAGCAGAGTTAGGCATAGACCTCAGTTCAACAGCTGGTGCTTATGGTTCGCACTACGATATTATGAAAGATTTTGACATGGTTGTGCTAGCTCCACAAGTCAATTCTTACTATGAAGATATTAAGAAAGATACGGATAAATTGGGCATCAAACTTGTTGCGACAAAAGGTGCTGAATATATCAAATTGACACGTGATCCTAAAGGCGCTGTGCAATTCGTTCTTTCGCATTTTGAATAACTAGCCTTCTTATAAAATGTTCGTTTAAAAACTGATAAAACCTATTTCTTGTTTTATCAGTTTTTTAAAGCGAACACTAAAATATTAAACTAAATAGAAATAGGAAAACTGTATGAAAATAGGATTAAGATTGTCGCTTGTTTTTGCTGCTAGTCTTTGTTTGCTTGGAGGAGTCATTCCTATTAAAGCTAATGAAAATACTAAAATACGTGTTGATAAAGTAGAAAATTTATCATCTGATTTTATCATGGGGACGGATATTTCAACAGTAATTGCTCAAGAACAAAGTGGTGTAGAGTACAAAGATGAAAATGGGAATGTCAAAGATATCTTTGATATTTTGAAAGAAAATGGTGTAAATTACATTCGCGTCAGAGTATGGAATAATCCTTATGATCATAACGGACATGGTTATGGCGCTGGAAATAGCGATATAGAAAAGGCGATTGAGATTGGAAAACGAGCTACAGCACATGGTATGCGGCTACTAGTAGACTTTCATTATTCAGATTTTTGGGCTGATCCAGGACGTCAAGTTCCACCAAAAGATTGGACAAATATGAATGTGTCTGAAAAATCAGAGGCTTTATATCAATACACCAAAGCTAGTCTTGAAAAAATAAAAGCAGCTGGTGTAAATGTAGGAATGGTTCAAGTTGGTAATGAAACAACGAGTAGTGGGATAGCAGGTGAAGCAGGAGAGGAACGCTATCAGTTGTTTGCAGCAGGCGCCAAAGCAGTGCGAGAAGTGGATGCAACTATATTGATAGCTTTTCATTTTACTAACCCAGATAAAACGGAAACGATACTGAATTACGCAAAAGGTTTATCAGATCACCATATTGATTATGATGTGTTTGCTACTAGTTATTATAGTTTTTGGCATGGTAATTTAGATAATCTGACTTCAGTTTTAAAGACAGTGACCGAAAAGTATGGGAAAAAGACACTTGTAGCAGAGACTTCTTATGCCTATACATTAGAAGATGGAGATGGTCAACAAAATGTTATCCGAACACAAAATCAAATGCTGGTAGGTGGCTATCCTGCCTCTATTCAAGGGCAATCGCATGCCTTACGAGATGTCATTGATGCAGCCAATAAAGCAAGTGCATTAGGCATCTTTTATTGGGAACCAGCTTGGACACCGGTTAGTTCCAAAGGAAAAGAAGTAAATACACCTATTTGGGAAAAATACGGTTCGGGCTGGGCTTCTAGTGCCGTCATTGGGTATGATCCAAATGTTAATCAGGAAAATTACGGTGGCTCTGAATGGGATAATCAAGCATTGTTTGATTTTACAGGAAAAGCTTTGCCATCACTTGCGACATTTAAATATGTTTATACTGGGTTGAATACAAATCTAAAATATGATAAGAATGAAGAAGTAGAGCTGCAAGAGAGTTTGTTATCAAATTCTAGCTTTGAGGAAGAAGATCTTTCAGATTATACTTTTAACGATTTTATCAAGCGTAGACAAGACACGCCTAAAACAGGCAAGTATGCCATGAATTTCTACAATGGCACAAGCGATTATACAACTGGCGTTGAAAGAAAGGTAACACTTCCAGCAGGAACTTATCAATTTTCTGCTCAAATTCAAGGTGGTGATACGAATGGCTCTGAAGATATTTATGCTTTTGCTCGTGCTGAGGCAGTAAATGTTCAAAGTGAAAAAATCAAACTAGCTGGTTGGTCAAATTGGCAGACAGCTAAATTGAGCTTTACATTAACAAAAGAGACAGAGGTGACACTGGGAGTATTTGTGAAAGCAAATAAAGGTTCATGGGGAACAATTGACGATTTGCTTTTAACCAAAGAAGGAGTAGATAAGACAAAGTTGGGAACCACTCTTTCTTCGGCAAAAGAAAAATTAGCGGAAACTATGCATTATACAAAGGATTCACTTGCGAACTTAAAAGAACAAGTAGAAGAAGCACAAGTTATTTTACAAAAAGATGATGCGACACAAGCAGAGATTGATGCAGAATGTGAAGCATTACAGACTGCTATTCAAGCCCTTGTACCACTAGAAAATCAATCTTCATCTAATGTTCAGCATGAAGATACCAAAAAAACAAAGGAAAATTCTAATAACAAAGATCAAAAAGGAGAAAACTCCCATGCTGGGTTTACAGATTCGGATTCATCTAATAAAAATGGAAAGTCTTCTCAAACGAATAGGAACAAGGAAACTTTGCCTACTACAAGTGACAAAAAATTAGCTAAAACCAAAGAATTATTACCAAGTACAGGGACTAGCATGTCATATTTAGCTGGTATCGGTGTTGTTTTTCTGAGTGTCTTTGTTGCTGTCATTTCTAAGAAAGATAACCAATAAATCATTGAAAAAAGTAGAAAGACCTCCCGCTTTCTACTTTTTCTTATCTGCAATATATTCTAATTTTTGTTGTCGTGTTTTTCTTTTAAAGAGGGCTTCGGCTGACATGGCAGAAGGTTTGTCGGGAAATTCTTCTTGATACAAAAGAGTAACGGGTAATCGTGTACGCGTGTATTTGGCGCCTTTTCCAGTATTATGCGTATAAAGTCGTTTTTTGACATCGGTTGTGTACCCTGTGTAGAGAGAGCCATCGGCGCATTCCAGAACGTACATGTAGGCTTTAGTTCCCATAGTAAATCTCATGAATTTCTGGAGTGTAGCTGCCATCTTCATTATGAATGAAAAGCGGTGGCAGGATTTTTAACCCGTCACGGGAACCATCTTTGATAGCTTCAATGAGGAGCATATTGGCTTCGCGATTTGCTTTTGGGTAAACAAACTGAATACGTTTTGGAGCTAGATTATGCGCTATCATGGTGTCAATAATATCAAGGAATCGTTCAGGACGATGCACCATTGCTAAACGTCCGTTGGACTTTAAAACTCGTTGGGAGATTTGACAGATTTCTTCCAGATTGGTCGCAATTTCATGCCGTGCAAGCAGATAGTGCCGGCTTGCATTGAGATTAGAATGTTCATCCACTTTAAAATAGGGTGGATTGCATAAAATCATGTCCACTTTGCTCCCGTTTATATAGTGGGTGAGATATTTCAAATCATCCTGAATGACCTGCATTTGGTGGGTTAGACCATTTAGCTCAATAGAGCGCTCTGCCATATCTGCCAGTCTCTCTTGAATTTCAACCGCTATGATTTGAGCCTTGGTTCGGGTGCTTGCAAAAAGTCCAACAGCACCATTTCCAGCACAAAGATCCACGATAAGACCGCGCTTAGGTAAGTTTGGGAAACGGGAGAGGAGTACACTATCTACTGAGTAGCTAAAGACCTCTCGATTTTGAATAATTTTGACGTCAGTAGAAAAGAGCTGATTGACTCGCTCACCGTCTTTTAAAAGAATTTCTGCCATATACCCTTATTATATCATGATGTAGAGGAAAAGAAGTAACAAAAATAAGCAGTAAGACAAAAATGTACGGTTTTTCTTACTGCCTGTAGGTATTAATTCTTAAGATTTATAAACTTTGCTCCCGTTTGTTCTGTATGTGTGTCACGACAATAAAAGTAATTGTAAAGAGAATCATCAGAATAATGTAGATAGGGAAGCTATTGCTGGTTAGAGTAGCGATTTCAATGTATTTTTGTAGAAGGATGGCTGTTCCAAAGAAGCCAATGAGTGACCAGAGGATCAGCAGAATCCGCCAGAGATTGAGTGGCAGGCAGGCACGAACAACAGATAGAAAGCCGATAGAGCCTAATAAATAATAAAGTAGAGTTGAGATTTCCACCTGTGACCAGCCATGCAGCCCACCGAAAATATTGACAAATAAAACGCTAAAGACGACCATTAGTCCACTTGGTAGAGCCTTAAAAATAGCTTTTTTAAGAAAGTCGGGTTCGACTGGTTTGATATTGCGCTCAAAGGTGAGGACAAAAGGTGGTAAACCTTCAACAAATTGGTCAATCAAGGTGATTTGAATGGGGATAAATGGAAAGACTAAGAGCCATTCTGCTCGTCCCAACAGAATACTAGAAATACAAATGATTGTCAAAATGAACGAATAGGTTGTTTTAATGAGGAAAATCGGTGCAATGCGGGCGATGTTATTAACAACGCGGCGTCCTTCAAAGAGAATTTCAGGGACATCATTAAAATCAGAATTAAGCAAGACGAGATTGGCAACTTGTCGGGTTGCAGGATCCCCTTCAGCCATGGCAATGGAGCAGTCTGCTTCCCGTAAGGCTAGAATATCATTGACCCCGTCACCGGTCATAGCTGTGGTATGCCCTGCTTTTTTCAGGGTTTGAATGATAAGTTTCTTTTGATGAGGAGAAACACGACCAAAGATAGCAGTCGTTTCTGCCAGCTCAATCAACTCTTGATCCGTTACTTTTGAGCAATCAACATAACTTTGGTAGTTTGCAAATCCTGCCTTTGCAGCAATGTTTGATACAGTAATTGGATTGTCACCTGAGATGATTTTTAAGCCAACTTCTTGTGAGCGTAAGTATTCCAAAGTATCAGCTGCCCCGTCACGAATCGGATCTGTGATTTCTAAAATGGCAATGGGGTGAATGCTACTTGGTAAGTGAATGTATTTATGGTCAATGCGTTCAGGACTAATAGCTAAAGCAATCACACGCGAACCACGCTGTTGGGCTGCTTGGGCAACCTCAATCTCTTTGTTAAAGAGCATTTCAGGCGCACCGAGAAAGACAGTA
This sequence comes from Streptococcus sp. HMSC36C04, assembly GCF_001839535.1. NCBI lineage: Bacteria > Bacillati > Bacillota > Bacilli > Lactobacillales > Streptococcaceae > Streptococcus > Streptococcus sp. HMSC36C04. The sequence goes on from NZ_KV841598.1 coordinate 22,158, forward strand.
CCTAAGTCCGACATTTCCATAGCTCCCCATTTACGGTCACTAGAAAATGGAATAGCGTTACTCGTTTGGTAATTAGAAGGACTTGTAAATTGTTTACGGATTGCTTGGGCAGTTGGATTATTGTCGTCACTTGCCGCAATATAAGCACTAAGAATATCAGCAATTGCTTGTTCTGAAAAATCTTGTGTAAGCGGGCTGACTGTTTCGACGTGCATTTTTCCTTGTGTAATGGTGCCTGTCTTATCAAGGCAGAGCATATCAACACGAGCCAGCGTTTCAACGGAGTACATTTCCTGTACAAGGACTTTTCGTAACCCCAACTTGATGACAGCTGTTAAAAGAGAAGTAATCGTTAAAAGAGCAATTCCTTTTGGTAGCATTCCTAGAAGAGCCGTTGAGGTATTGACAACTGAGTCTTTGACAGGTAAATGTTTTACCAAGAGAGCTTCTAGAAAGAGCGCAATTCCGAAAGGGATAATGATTTTTCCTGTAAAACCTGCAATCTTGTCCATGGATTTCATGATACGAGAATTGATTGGTTTGACAGTCTTAGCCTCTAGCATCAGTTTAGAAGCATAGTTATCAGATCCAACATGGGTGATTTCAGCTACTACATGACCACTGACAAGAAAACTTCCTGAGAGCAGTTGATCCCCAATCTCCTTTTGGACAAGGTCACTTTCTCCTGTTAACATAGCTTCGTTGACTTCTGCAAAACCATCTAAAACAGTTGCGTCACTTGGAATTTGTTCCCCTGCAGTTAAGCGAATGACATCACCTAGAACCAATTCTTCTGGATTAATAGATGTGGTTTGCCCATTACGGATAACACTAATCTTTTCTTTATTTAAGAGATTGAGCTTATCAACCATGTGCTTGGCGCGTAACTCTGTGACGATACCAGAGAAAGCATTAAAGCAGATAACAGCGAAGAAAACTAAGTTGCTCCATGCTTGAACAGAAACGAGAGCGACAGCGATTGCAAAATTTAACGCATTAAATAGCGTAAAAACATTACGCTTGATGATTTGCCAAGTGCTGATACTTGTATTGACTGTAAAATCATTGGTGAGTCCTTGTGAAATTTTTTCTTGGACTTGCTGGTGGGTTAATCCCGTAAATTCTTTCATGTTCATGAGGTTAATCATACCATTTTTTTAGTAAAATTTCTAATAGAATTCATTCAGCTGTAACAGTTTCAAAGCAAAAAAAGTTTGCGAGTGGGCATTGGATAAGGTATAATGAAAAGGATAAGAAGGGAGAGCCTATGTTTTATAGATATTTAAGAAGATTGGTGATGTTGATTTTATGGGCTTTAAATGGTAATGCTCACTACCACCATTTAGAGAACATTCCAGACCAAGAGGAAAATTATATTTTAGTGGCTCCACACCGTACTTGGTGGGATCCTGTTTACATGGCTTTTGCAACAAGGCCCAAGCAATTTATCTTTATGGCAAAGAAAGAACTGTTCACAAATCGCGTTTTCGGCTGGTGGATTCGCATGTGTGGCGCATTTCCAATTGACCGTGAAAATCCAGGAGCATCTGCTATTAAATACCCCGTCAAGATGTTGAAATCAAGCAATCGGTCTTTGATTATGTTTCCAAGTGGAAGCCGACATTCGACAGATGTGAAAGGTGGCGTTGCACTGATTGCTAAAATGGCAAAGGTGCGCATTCTTCCAGTTGTTTATGTAGGACCGATGAGTCTGAAAGGTTTAGCAAAAGGCGAACGTGTAGACATGGATTTTGGACAACCTATTGATATTTCAGATATCAAAAAGATGAATGACGAGGGTGTGGAAGAAGTCGCCCGTCGTATTCAGACAGAATTTGATCGCTTAGATGCCGAAGTAGCTACACTTCAAGTGAAAAAAAATCCAAATATATTATTGCTACTCCCCCGTTTGATCGCTCTGTTACTGTCAATTGTTGTTGGCTTACTAACATTTGCTTTCAGTTTCATCGCAAGTTTCGTTTGGGATCCTGACAAACATAGGAAATAAAAATCTTGTAAAAGAAGCATGTCTCACCTTTTCTAGAAGGAGCATCTATGAAAATAGCAATTTTGCTGTATTCAGCATGTTCATTGCAGGAAATCACAACTTTGACATCAACGCTTTGTCTTTCTTTTGGGCAGTCTTTGGACTATCTTGCTTCAGAAAAGAAAGTCTATACGAGTGAAGAAGGATTGCAAGTTATTCCAGATTTTACTTTTGCAGAAGTACAAAATGTAAAGTATGATTGTATCATATTGCCAGGCACACTAGAGCCATTTGTTAGCCTTTATGATTCCAGACTAATCTCTTTTTTGGAGAGGGTAGACACAAAGCGGACGATAGTAGCGGCTATTTCCTCATCTCCTATGTTTTTAGGAAAAGCTGGTTTGTTGAGAAGCCGGTATTACACAGGTGGTCTGTATATGGAGTTGGTAGAGTATTTTTCTTTTTTGGAAAAAGCAAATTTTCTCCATCAGCCTGTTGTAAAAGATAAGAATGTTATTACAGCTATTGGATTTGCTTATGTAGAATTTTTTCAGACCGTTTTGGATGCTTTAGGATTAGAAGTGCCGAGCGATTTCTTTTTGAGAAAAAATTCTTACACTCCCGAAGAGTTAACGTATCATTTAGAGACAACTGATTATCAAGAAATACTGCAAGAAATTTTACGATATGAACAAAAATTCCAGAAATGATTTTCTGGTTTTTTTACTATGAATTTTAAGATAAAAAGAACCTAAACACACAAAACATACATGAAAGCGCTTGCTAAAATAGACTTAAAATAGTATACTAAATTTAAGGTATACGGTTTAAAAAGGTGATAAGAGTGATGCTCACTCTTAAAAGTTGATGTATTCAACATGCAATCATAAAAGGAGAAATATATGAAAAAATTGATTTTTCGCTTAACAATTCTGTTATCTGCTCTTATGCTCTTTCCTTTTCAAGCAGTAGAAGCCTGTACAGGTTTCATTGTCGGGAAGAACTTGACGGCAGACGGCTCTACTTTGTATGGTCGTACAGAGGATTTGGAGCCTAATCATAACAAAGTCTTTAAAGTTCATCCAGCCAAGGACAATCAAGCGGGAGAAAAGCTGATTGATGAAGCCAATGGCTTTGAATGGCAATTACCCGCACATAGCTATAAATATACTTCTGTTTCGGATGTTACACCAAAAGAAGGTATTTTTGATGAAGTAGGCTTCAATGAGCATGGAGTTTCCATTTCTGCTACAGTGTCAGCTAAGGCGAATAAAGCTATCCAGAAAGTTGATCCTTATGTGGAAAAAGGTCTGGCAGAATCTATCATGACAACGGTTGTCTTGCCACATGTCAAAACAGCTCGTGAAGGTGTGGAGCTCATCGCAGAGATTGTCAAAAAACAAGGAGCTGCTGAAGGAAACATTGTGACAATTGCAGATAAGACAGGTGTCTGGTACATGGAAATCTTGTCTGGTCATCAATATGTTGCCATTAAATATCCAGACGACAAATACAGTATTTTCCCTAATACCTTCTTCTTAGGAAGTGTTGATTTTAATGATAAGGAAAATGTTATTGCCTCAGAAAATGTGGAAAAAGTAGCGCGTGATGCTAATTCTTATAAGGAAATCGATGGTAAATTCCATATTTCCCAATCTTACAATCCGCCAATGGCAGAAGCTGATCGTTCACGGGCTTGGGCTGGTATTAAGGCTTTGAACCCAGACGCACCAGTCAATTATGATGATAAATATTTTGATTTGTTGCAATCTAGCAATAAAAAAATCAGCGTTGCAGATGTGATGCGGATGCAGCGGAACCGTTTTGAAGGAACGCCATTTAAGCCCCTTGATCAAATGGAATTGGACGGGAAAGGCATTCCTCAACGTGGAAAAGTAGATCCAGTCTACAAATATCCTCTTGGCAATCCAAATGTAATGGAAGCCCATATTTTCCAATTGAAAGATAATATCCCTGCCAGCATGGGTGGTGGCACAATGTGGCTTTCTGTTGGTAGTCCTCGATTTGCACCATACTTGCCATACTATGGAAATATCAACAATACTTATGCTGCTTATCAAGTTGATACAACGAAATATGACAAAGATTCTTGGTACTGGGTTGCGTCACACATTTACGATATGGCAGCCAAGCATCAAAAATTATTTGGCAATAGCATTCAAGAAAAATGGAAAGCTTTGGAAGCACGATTGATTGAAGAACAAGCCAAATTAGATGAACAATACGCAGCTGCAGGTGGAGCTTCGTCAGAAGAAGTGACTGCGTCTAGTATGGCGCGTGCAGAGGAAGTCTTTAAAGAAATGAAAGCTCTAGAAGCTGAAATGGAAGAAAAGATTAAAAATGAGCAAACGCCACCAAGCTCTAGCTCAGAACCATCTTCAAGTACAAGTGAGTCATCTTCAACCACATCTTCCACTTCGTCTACATCTCAATCTCAATCTTCGTCAAGTACAAATGAAACGTCTACATCTAGTTCATCGGATACTGAAAAACCTAACCCAAGCGAAACTTCTGATACCTTAGTGGATACAGCCACGGGTGTTCGCTTGCAAAATGCAGATTTGGTGAAAGCTAATCTCAAATTAGCAGTTAAAAAGACGATTGAAGAAAATGCAGACAGCTATGACATTACCTTGACCAATCCAAAAGGCGAAACAGTATCACAAGTCAGCTCAACATTAGTGACAGTGCCAGTGAAGCAAGGTGCTACGGTGGAATCTGTTTATGCTATGAAAGACGGCAAGCAAGCGGAAAAATTTGATTTTGTTCTCAACAAAGATCAAACGATTAGCTTTAAAACAACACACTTCTCTACTTACAAAGTAAATTACAAAGTTGTCAAAGAAGCACCAAAACAAAATAAACGTGGCTTCCTTCCGTCAACTGGTGAAAAAGTAACCTTCCTTGGTTTAGTAGGAATTGTCATTTTAGGAGTTGTCATCTTCATCTTAGCAAAACGTTCAAAAAAGAATAATGACTAGTTGAAGCAAGAAAATCAACATCATGTTGAAGAATTCCCTCAAAGTTGGATACAAAACTAACTTTGGGGGATTTTTATATGAATTGAATAAATTTCTACATTAAATTGACAATGATAATATTATTTTTGACAATAATAGCTGACAAAGTGACACGAATGAGTTACAATAGAGATGAAAGGAGAGGAGCATATGAAGCTGGAAAATCGATTAAAAGAACTTCGAGCGCGAGATAGGTTGAATCAAACAGAGTTGGCTAAAAAAGCAGGAGTTTCTCGACAAACCGTCAGTTTGATTGAGCGGGGAGAGTATGCTCCGTCTGTCATCATTGCCTTGAAGATTGCACATATTTTTGGAGAAAACGTAGAAAATGTATTTTATCTAAAGGAGAATAGCGATGAAAAAATGGATGAAAATTAGTGGTTTACTAGTAGTGAGTGTTTTGCTAGGAATTTTTGTAGCAAGTAGTTGGCTCGGAAATTTCCATTTTCCAATCTTTTTAAATAGCATACTTTGGGGTTGGATTATTCGTGTGCTCAATCTGCTTTTATTCTGCATGACGATTTATTTACTACAGTCTAGTCGAACAATTCAAAAGCAGTCAACAAATGGAGATGAATTAAATGAACAACTTTATCAGAAGATGTTCAAAAATCTGGAATATGGTACTATTTTATTAGACGTTGTGACAATCTTGACGATTTTTGATATACTAACATCATTTAATGTATTCATTACTAAAAATAGTGTTTTGATTACAGGCAGTTTATTTCCTTATGTAGCACTTACTTTTATTCTATATGGACAATATTGTCTCCAAAAGACAATTGAGCAGGTTCGGCATTTTAAATTGCCAATCGTTACATTTCCTGAAGATGTTTTAGCCTTGATGAAGACCTATGATGAAGCAGAAAGAGAAGCACATTATGAGCAGAGCTTTAAGATTCTTTTTCAGTTAAATCAGTTCATTTTGCCAGCGTTTTACATCCTCCTGTTCACTATTTCGCTTCTATTACGTGAAGTTCAATACCTTCCTATTGCAATCGTGGTCTTTATCCACCTCTACATCAATGTAGTAAATATTTCTATGATAAAGAAATACTTTAAATAAGGCTGGTCAAAAAGTATCTCTGACTCTATCTCATTTAGTGATAAGCGAATAGCACAGTAGGTGATTGCTCAAAGCATTGCTTTGAGGTGGCGGATAGGGCTTGCGAAGCAAGTCTCAAACCTGTTCGCTTTTCAAGCTAGAAAGAACACTTTTGACGAAAACTCTGTTTTTTATCCACCGCCTCAACAGTCAGGGAGACTGTTGAGCAGTCTTGCAGGGAGGGAACTACGAACTTAAATTTTTCAAGATAAGTTCTGTCCCAATCTCATGAAACATAACTAGTTATACGAGGAGCATTTTAATGAAAAAAATAGCCCATATTGGACTTGGCATTTTAAAGTTATTGGGACTGATTGTGTTAGTCATGGTCATCAATGGCATTCCTATGTTATTCTTAGCAAAAGGACAAAATCTACCAATATATACAGAAATTTTACTGGTTTTAGCCTACCTTGTGCTCGTGTTTTTTGCTATCCGCACTTTATGGAGGAGATACCAGACACATGTCTCAGAGGATATCAAAGTCCTGTCATTTTCTTGGGGAGATTTTGGGAAAGCATTGTTGTTCTTTTTAGCGGCAAGAGTAGTAGCGGTTTTAGGAACTTATCTAAACATCTTTTTAACAGGGCAAAGTACGACCAGTAACGATAGTGCTTTACAAAATCTAGGAAAAATTATGTCTGTTAATCATATCTTTTTTGCTCTGTTATATGTAGTAACTGTTGCAATAATAGCTCCGGTGATTGAAGAATTAGTATTCCGTGGTTTTGCGACAATCTTTTTCTTTGAGAAAGATCAAAAAATATCAGCAGCCATCATAACATCTATCATTTTTGCACTTCCTCATATCTCAAAATGGACAGAGTTTCCACTTTATTTTGCCATGGGATTAGTCCTTTATGCTGCCTTTGCACGTCGAGGAAATCTGAAAGATTCAATAGCTGTGCATATTTTAAACAACACACCAGCAGCTCTCGTTATGCTGTTTGCGATGTTTCGATAGCGATGTAAAAATAGTACAATCATTTACAATAATATAATAAAAACACGAACGATTTTAGTTTCAGCTACTTGCTAGTCTTGCTTCATTCGTGTTTTTGTGTTATCAGATGTTATTTTATAACCCGTAATTGTAATCATCATCTTGCATGGCTTCAACTTCACCAAGAAGATAACCGTTTCCGACTTGAGAAAAGAAGTCGTGGTTAGAAGTTCCGGTTGAAATACCATTCATGACAATCGGATTGACGTCATCAGCTGTGTCAGGGAAAAGTGGGTCTTGACCAAGATTCATGAGAGCTTTATTAGCATTATAACGAAGGAAAGTTTTGACTTCTTCTGTCCAGCCGACACCGTCATATAAGGTTTCTGTGTAGCCTTCCTCATTTTCATAGAGGGTGTAGAGCAGGTCGTACATCCACTCTCGGAATGTTTCTTGCTCTTCTTCTGGTAATTCGTTAAAGCCTAATTGGAATTTATAGCCAATATACGTTCCGTGGACAGATTCATCGCGGATAATCAATTTGATGATTTCAGCTACATTGGCTAATTTGTTATTTCCAAGATAGTAGAGCGGAGTAAAGAAACCAGAGTAGAAGAGGAATGTTTCTAAAAAGACACTGGCAACCTTCTTTTCAAGAGCATTTCCATTGAGGTAAATCTCGTTGATAATTTCTGCTTTCTTTTGCAAATAAGGATTTGTATTGGTCCATTCAAAAATTTCGTCAATTTCTGATTTCGTGTTAAGGGTTGAGAAAATAGATGAATACGACTTAGCGTGAACAGACTCCATGAATTGGATGTTATTCAACACAGCCTCTTCATGAGGTGTGCGAATATCTCCTCGGATAGCTTCGACACCTGATTGGGATTGCATCGTATCCAATAATGTTAATCCGCCGAAGACCTTACCAACAAGGTCTTTTTCTTCAAGTGATAATTTTCTCCAGTCGTCCAAATCGTTGGAGAGGGGGATTCGTGTATCGAGCCAGAACTGCTCGGTCAGTTTTTCCCAAGTAGATTTATCAATGACATCTTCAATGGCATTCCAATTTATGGCTTTATAATAGGTTTTCATGTTGATTACTTTCTTTTATTCCAGTTGATTCTTATTGTTTACAGATAGTTTAAATTTGTTCTGAAAGGCTTTTAGAAATTTTAATTCTCGTTAAATCACGCAGCTCTCACACTGGTTGGCTCCAACTTCGCCGCCGTCATCTGTAAAGGTACGGACATAATAGATTGATTTGATGCCCTTGTTAAAGGCATAGTTGCGCAGGATAGACAGGTCGCGTGTCGTTTGTTTGCATTCGGTTTTCCATTCGTAGAGTCCTTGTGGAATGTCGCTGCGCATAAAGAGGGTCAGAGATAGTCCTTGATCTACATGCTCAGTCGCTGCTGCATAGACATCAATGACCTTGCGCATATCCATGTCGTAAGCGCTAGTATAGTAAGGAATCGTCTCAGTTGACAGTCCTGCTGCTGGGTAGTAGATTTTTCCGATTTTCTTTTCTTGGCGTTCTTCAATGCGTTGTGTAATTGGGTGGATAGAAGCAGAGACATCATTGATATAGCTGATAGAGCCATTCGGCGCAACAGCTAAGCGATTTTGGTGATAAAGACCGTCTGTCATGACTTTCTCGCGTAGCTCAGTCCAATCTTTTGCAGAAGGAATAAAGATATTTTCAAAGAGTTTTTTCACTCGGTCAGATTTTGGTACAAATTCACCGGTCACATATTTGTCAAAGTATGAACCATTTGCATAATCAGACTTTTCAAAGTTATGGAAGACCACCCCGCGCTCGCGGGCAATATTATTGGACTCAACAAGTGTCCAATAATTCATGAGCATAAAGTAAATGCTGGTAAACTCAACAGATTCAGCTGATCCGTATTCAATCAATTGTTGAGCCAGATAACTGTGCAAGCCCATGGCACCTAGCCCAAAAGTGTGAGCTAAGCTGTTGCCGTGGTCAATAGTCGGAACAGCTTTGATGTGAGAACTGTCTGTAACAAATGTCAGCGCACGTGTCATGGTACGGATAGACTTACCAAAATCTGGCGAAGTCATCATATTAACCACATTGGTAGAGCCGAGATTGCAAGAAACATCCGTTCCTAAACGAACGAATTCTTGAGCGTCATTCAAGAGGCTTGGTTCTTGGACTTGCAGGATTTCGGAGCAGAGATTGCTCATGATAATCTTGCCGTCTACTGGATTCGCGCGATTAGCAGTATCGATATTAACTACATAAGGATAGCCAGATTCCTGCTGCAACTTGGAAATTTCAGTTTCTAAATCACGAGCTTTGATCTTCGTTTTATTAATCTTAGGATTGGCAACCAATTCGTCATATTTTTCGGTAATGTCAATGTAGGCAAATGGAACGCCATACTCCCGTTCGATAGAATACGGACTGAAAAGGTACATTTCTTCATTCTTGCGAGCCAATTCATAAAATTTATCTGGAATGACAACACCTAAAGAAAGGGTTTTTACCCGTACTTTTTCATCGGCATTCTCTTTCTTAGTTGAAAGAAAAGCAATAATATCTGGGTGAAAGACATTAAGATAAACAACACCAGCTCCTTGACGTTGACCTAATTGATTAGAGTATGAAAAGCTGTCTTCAAAGAGCTTCATAACTGGTACTACACCAGAAGCAGCCCCTTCATAACCTTTGATAGGGGCACCCGCTTCCCGCAGGTTACTGAGGGAAATTCCAACGCCACCGCCAATCCGAGATAATTGCAGAGCTGAATTGATAGAACGACCGATTGAATTCATATCATCAGTGACTTGAATCAAGAAACAAGAAACTAATTCACCACGCCTAGCACGTCCGGCATTCAAGAAACTTGGAGTTGCTGGTTGATACCGTTGATGAATGATTTCATTGGCAATATCCTTGGCAATTACTTCATCACCGTCGGCAAAATAGAGCGCGTTGAAAAGAACGCGGTCTTCCATGCTTTCAAGGTAATATTCGCCGTCATTTGTTTTGAGAGCATATTGATTATAGAATTTATAAGCTGCCATGAAAGATTTAAAATGAAAATCTTGTTCATGAATGAAGCTGGCTAGCTCTTCGATGTATTCAGGTGAATAAAGCTGGATGAATTCTTTTTCTAAATAGTTTTCTTGAATTAAATAGTGAATTTTTTCTGTGATAGAAGAGAATTTTTTTGTATTTGGTTCAACATTTTCTTTAAAGAATGCTTCCAAGGCTTCCTTATCTTTGTGAAGCATAATCTGTCCGTTGATTGGACGGTTGATTTCATTATTGAGACGGAAATACGTCACATCTTCTAATTGTTTGAGTCCCATAGTGTTCCTTTTCTAAATGTTAGGTTTGATATTTGGCAAAAGAAAGAGGGGTGGGCAAGAACTAAAAATTGCAAATTTTAGTTCGTAGTCTCACCCCACAAAGTTACTCAACAGTTTTGAAAAGTGTTGAGGTGGTGAACGAAGAAAACAAAGTTTTCATCAAAGGTACTCTTCCGAGTATAAAAAGTGAACGGAGAAGGTCTTGTCTAGTTATCACAGTTTTAACCATTTCTCCCATTATGTACATGTCATAAATTATGATAATTTTTTCAATTTACCTGGTTGAAAACCGGAAAATGCTTCCGTTGGAGTCTGAACGACTGGAGCAGCATTAAAGCCTAAGCTTTTCACATGATCGATGTATTCAGGCTGTTCGTCCAAATTGATTTCACGATATTCTACATGGTTAGTGTCTAAGAAGCGTTTTGTCATTTTGCATTGAACGCAATTATTTTTTGAGTAAATAGTTACCATAATGAACTCCTAATTTCTTTAAATTCAGTATGGAATTAGTATATCCAAAGCAGGGAATTTTGTCAACTATTATGTTCTAAATATTGTGTTTTGTTTTGGGGTTTTAAATACCATGATACTAGATATAGTGTTTTCTTGGAAAAAGAAAAAGATAGAATGAACTCCTGTTTTGGGCTTCGTTAGACTAAGCTTTCCTTAGGGAACAATGGATTAAAAATGTGTCAATCAATTGGACAGTGAAAATCTCGTTTTAATGAAATTTCAGTAATTCTCATAAAAAAGACTTGCTGAATACACATAAAATTCTTGAAAAAATTTTACAAAGATGTTATAATCTAGAATTGTAAGGGTTATCACATGAGACCCCAAAAAGATTACATTAAAGGAGAGTCAAACTATGGCTTCTAAAGATTTCCACATTGTGGCAGAAACAGGTATTCACGCACGTCCAGCAACTTTGTTAGTTCAAACTGCTAGCAAATTTGCTTCAGATATTACTCTTGAATACAAAGGTAAATCAGTAAACCTCAAATCAATCATGGGTGTTATGAGCCTTGGTGTTGGTCAAGGGGCTGATGTAACAATTACTGCAGAAGGTGCAGACGCTGATGATGCAATTGTAGCAATCGCAGAAACAATGACAAAAGAAGGATTGGCTTAACATGACAGAAATGCTAAAAGGAATTGCAGCATCTGACGGTGTTGCTGTTGCTAAGGCATATCTACTTGTTCAACCGGATTTATCATTTGAGACTGCTTCAGTCGAAGATACAAATGCAGAAGAGGCTCGTTTGGATGTAGCTCTTGAAGCTTCACAGAACGAGCTTTCTGTTATCCGTGAGAAAGCAGTAGAAAGCCTTGGAGAAGAAGCAGCTCAAGTATTTGATGCTCACTTAATGGTACTTTCTGACCCAGAAATGATTGGTCAGATTAAAGAAACAATTCGTGCAAAAAAAGTGAATGCTGAAGCAGGTCTGAAAGAAGTAACAGATATGTTCATCACTCTCTTTGAAAATATGGAAGATAATCCATACATGCAAGAACGTGCGGCAGATATTCGCGACGTGACCAAACGTGTGTTGGCTCACTTGCTTGGTGTACGCTTGCCAAACCCTGCTATGATTAATGAAGAAGTAGTTGTGATTGCCCATGACTTGACTCCTTCTGATACCGCTCAATTAGATAAAAACTTTGTTAAAGCTTTTGTAACCAACATTGGTGGACGTACAAGTCACTCAGCTATTATGGCTCGTACTCTTGAAATTGCTGCGGTTCTTGGAACAAATAACATTACCGAATTAGTAAAAGACGGTGATACAGTTGCCGTGAATGGAATTACTGGTGAGGTTATTATCAATCCAACAGAAGAACAAGTTGCAGATTTTAAAGCAGCGGGTGAAGCCTATGCAAAACAAAAAGCTGAATGGGATTTGCTGAAAGATGCTGAAACAGTAACAGCTGACGGAAAACATTTTGAACTGGCTGCAAATATCGGTACACCTAAAGATGTCGAAGGTGTGAATGCAAATGGAGCAGAAGCTGTCGGGCTTTACCGTACTGAGTTTCTTTATATGGATTCGCAAGATTTCCCAACAGAAGATGAGCAGTATGAAGCTTATAAAGCTGTACTTGAAGGGATGAATGGCAAACCAGTTGTTGTCCGTACAATGGACATCGGTGGAGACAAAGAACTTCCTTACTTTGATTTGCCAAAAGAAATGAATCCATTCCTTGGATTCCGTGCTCTTCGTATTTCTATTTCTGAAACAGGAAATGCAATGTTCCGCACACAATTACGTGCACTTTTGCGTGCATCTGTGCATGGACAATTGCGTATCATGTTCCCAATGGTTGCTTTGTTGACTGAATTCCGTGCTGCAAAAGGCATTTTGGAAGAAGAAAAAGCTAAATTGCTTGCAGAGGGTGTGGCAGTTGCGGACAATATTCAAGTTGGTATCATGATTGAAATTCCAGCGGCAGCAATGCTTGCTGACCAATTTGCAAAAGAAGTTGACTTCTTCTCAATTGGTACCAATGACTTGATTCAATACACAATGGCTGCTGACCGTATGAATGAACAAGTTTCTTATTTGTACCAACCATACAACCCTTCTATCCTTCGCTTAGTGGATCGAGTGGTCAAAGCTGCTCACACTGAAGGTAAGTGGGCTGGTATGTGTGGTGAAATGGCAGGCGACCAAACCGCTGTTCCACTTCTAGTTGGTATCGGTCTGGATGAGTTCTCAATGAGTGCAACATCTGTTCTTCGTACACGTAGCTTGATGAAGAAATTGGATACGAAGAAGATGCAAGAACTCGCTCAACGTGCTCTTACAGAATGTGCAACGATGGAAGAAGTTCTTGAACTTGAAAAAGAATATCTTGATTTTGAATAATATCGAAACGAAGACCATTGTCAATTAAGACAATTGGAATCTCAGTTATTGAAAGAGGGCGTTGTTGTCCTCTTTCTTTATATTGCAAATCATTTAGGCTTTCCGTGTTCCTTTTTACTTCCTTTTGCTCATTTTTGCTATAATGATAATTATGAATAACTTGATTCAATCAAAATTAGAATTGCTGCCAACCAGTCCAGGTTGCTATATTCACAAAGATAAAAATGGTACCATTATTTACGTAGGTAAGGCTAAGAATTTGCGCAATCGGGTGCGCTCTTATTTTCGTGGGAGCCATGATACTAAGACCGAAGCGCTGGTATCTGAGATTGAGGATTTTGAGTTTATTGTCACGGAGTCTAACATTGAAGCTTTGCTGCTTGAAATCAATCTCATCAAGGAAAATCAGCCTAAGTACAACATCATGCTTAAGGACGATAAGTCCTACCCTTTTATCAAAATTACCAATGAGACATATCCGCGTCTAATTATTACGCGTCAGGTCAAGAAAGACGGTGGTTTGTATTTTGGTCCTTATCCTGATGTAGGTGCTGCCAATGAAATTAAGCGCCTGCTGGATCGAATTTTCCCTTTTCGCAAATGCACTAATCCGCCTGAGAAGGTTTGTTTCTACTACCACATCGGACAGTGCCGAGCTCACACTATTTGCCATAATGAGCAGCATTTTTTTCAAAATATGGCTCAGGAAGTAGCAGATTTCCTCAAAGGTTATGATGATAAGATTATTGATGAGTTAAAAAGAAAAATGACTAGTGCTGCTGAAAAGATGGAATTTGAAAAAGCGGCTGAATACCGAGATTTGCTTCAAAGTATTGCGACACTTCGCACCAAGCAACGAGTTATGGCGAAGGATTTGCAGAATCGGGATGTCTTTGGCTATTATGTGGACAAGGGCTGGATGTGTGTGCAGGTGTTCTTTGTCCGTCAAGGAAAACTGATTGAGCGAGACGTGAATATGTTTCCTTATTACAATGACCCTGACGAGGATTTTTTGACCTATATTGGACAATTTTATCAGAATAAATCTCATCTGATTCCCAATGAAATTTTGATTCCATCTGATATTGACGAAGAATCAGTACGGGCTGTGGTAGATACGAAGATTCTCAAACCTCAGCGAGGAGAGAAGAAACAGCTGGTTAATTTGGCTATTAAAAATGCGCAAGTTAGTTTGCAGCAGAAGTTTGATTTGTTGGAGAAATCTGTTGAAAAAACGCAAGGAGCTATTGAAAATCTAGGTCAGTTGCTTAATATTCCCACCCCAGTTCGGATTGAGTCCTTTGATAATTCCAATATTATGGGAACCAGTCCTGTTTCAGCTATGGTGGTCTTTATCAATGGGAAACCCAGCAAAAGGGATTATCGCAAGTATAAGATTAAGACAGTTATCGGTCCTGATGACTATGCTAGTATGCGAGAAGTGATTAAGCGTCGCTATAGCCGAGTCATGCGCGATGGTTTAATACCGCCTGATCTTATTGTCATTGACGGTGGTCAGGGTCAAGTCAATATTGCTAAAGACGTCATTCAAAATCAATTAGGGTTAGATATTCCTATCGCTGGTTTGCAAAAGAACGACAAGCACCAGACGCATGAATTGCTCTTTGGAGATCCTTTGAAAGTGGTCGAATTGTCTCGCAATTCACAGGAATTTTTCCTTTTGCAACGCATCCAAGATGAAGTCCACCGCTTTGCCATTACCTTCCATCGCCAGCTCCGGTCTAAGAATTCCTTCTCATCACAACTAGATGGTATTGAAGGACTGGGGCCCAAGCGCAAGCAAAATCTGATGCGACACTTTAAATCCTTGACCAACATCAAAAAAGCCAGCGTGGATGAAATTGTCGAAGTGGGTGTACCGCGAAAAGTGGCGGAGGCTGTGCAGGAGAAATTGAGCAAACCTACAGATAAAAAGATAACCAACTCCTAGATTTTAGGGAAGCAAGTTCATCAGACTATTTCTCGTGAAAAACATCTGCAAGCTCTTCCAATTTATGGTAAAATGGAATGAGTATAATAAGAAAAGGAAAGTCCCTATGAAATTTCTTGAATTAAATAAAAAGCGTCATGCAACGAAGCATTTCAATGATAAAGCAGTTGATCCGAAAGATGTGCGGACGGCGATTGAAATTGCAACTTTAGCACCAAGTGCTCACAATAGCCAGCCTTGGAAATTTGTAGTTGTGCGTGAGAAAAATGCAGAGTTGGCTGAGATTGCTTTCGGTGCAAACAAAGACCAAATCACAGAAGCACCCGTGACGATTGCTCTTTTTACAGATACAGACTTAGTTAAACGAGCTCGGAAAATTGCTCGTGTAGCTGGGGTCAATAATATGTCCGACGAATTGTTGCAATATTATATGCAAAATTTACCGGTTGAGTATAGTCATTATTCTGAACAGCAAAAAAGCGATTATTTGGCTTTAAATGCTAGTTTGGTGGCAATGAATCTTGTGTTGGCTTTGACCGACCAAGGAATTGGTTCCAATATTATCCTTGGATTTGATAAGTCAAAAGCTAATCAAGTGCTAGATATTGACGAACGCTTCCGTCCAGAACTTTTAATTACCGTTGGTTATACAGATGATAAACTGGAGCCAAGCTATCGTTTGCCAGTGGACGAGATTATTGAAAAACGTTGATAGAAAGGAATCTGATTTTATGACGATTGATTTTAAAGTAGAAGTTGAGAAACGTCGCGATGCTCTGTTGAATGACTTGTTTAGCCTTTTGGAAATCAGCTCCGAGCGAGATGACACGAAAGCAGATAAAGAACATCCTTTTGGGCCTGGACCTGTTAAGGCTTTGGAAAAATTCTTAGAACTAGCTGCGCGTGATGGCTATCCAACAAAGAATGTGGACAATTATGCAGGGCATTTTGAATATGGCGAAGGAAAAGAAGTGCTTGGAATTTTTGCGCACATGGATGTGGTGCCGGCTGGAAGTGGTTGGGATACAGATCCTTATACACCAACAATTAAAAATGGAAAACTCTATGCGCGTGGTGCGAGTGATGACAAAGGGCCAACGATGGCTTGCTATTATGGACTGAAAATCATCAAAGAATTAGGTTTGTCGACGTCTAAGAAAGTTCGTTTTGTAGTTGGTACAGATGAAGAATCTGGTTGGGCTGATATGGACTATTATTTCAAACATGTTGGTCTGCCAGAGCCAGATTTTGGTTTTTCGCCAGATGCAGAATTTCCGATTATCAATGGTGAAAAAGGAAATATTACCGAATATCTTCATTTTGCAGGGGAAAATAGCGGAGCTGCGCGCTTGCATAGCTTTACTGGTGGACTTCGTGAAAATATGGTCCCTGAATCTGCAACAGCAGTAGTATCAGGAAATGTGCCAAATCTTGTAGATAAATTGGACGAATTTGCAAAAGAACACGGACTTCAATTTGAATACCAAGAATTACCGAGTGGTCAAATAACAGTTACAATTGTTGGTAAATCTGCTCATGGCGCTTCACCGCAATCTGGTGTTAATGGTGCGACTTATTTGGCGAAATTCTTGACCCAGTTTGACTTTGCAGGTTCTGCTAAGGATTATCTTGAAGTGGCTGGGAACATTCTTTTAGAAGACCATGCAGGAAAAGCTCTGAAAGTAGATTATGTAGATGAAAAAATGGGTGCTCTCTCTATGAATGCTGGTGTTTTCCGCTTCGATGAAGCAAGCAACGACAACACCATTGCCCTTAATTTCCGCTATCCACAAGGAACCAATCCAGAAATGATCAAATCTAAATTGGAAAACTTACCTGTGGAGACAGTGACATTGTCCGAGCACGAGCATGTTCCCCACTATGTTCCAATGGAAGATCCGCTTGTGAAGACACTTTTAGATGTGTATGAAAAGCAAACAGGTCTGAAAGGTTATGAGCAAATTATTGGTGGAGGAACGTTTGGTCGTCTCTTGAAACGCGGTGTTGCTTATGGTGCCATGTTCCCAGGCTATACAGATACCATGCACCAAGCAAATGAATTTATAGATGTAGAAGATCTTTTCCGTGCAGCAGCTATTTATGCTGAGGCAATCTATGAATTGATTAAATAAAGGACGTAAACTCAGCTAGAAATAGTTGAGTTTCTTTCAAAGAAAGAGGACCATTATGATTTATACAATTACAAGTGCGACAGGTCAATTGGGGCAAAAGGTCGTTGCTGAAGCACAAAAATATTTAAATTCTAATGACATTCGGCTATCTGTTCGGAGTCCCCAAAAAGCGAGCCAGTATGCAGCAGCAGGGATTGATGTCAGAGAAGCTGATTATTTAGATGTGGATTCTATGGTCGAGGCTTGGCGTGGAACGGATGTTTTGATTTACATTCCAAGTATTTCTCATCCAAGTATTGTGCGTGTACCCGAGTTTGAAAATTCAGTTATTGCGGCAGAAAGAGCTGGAGTTAAGCACTTTATCTTTGTTGGATTTTTCGCCGATCAAGTTAATAGCCCTTTTCACATGGCGGCTTTCTTTGCTTATGCCAATACTCGTCTAGCATCAGCTGGATTTTCTTACAGCATTATCAAAAATGCTATGTATGCTGATCCATTGGTACCTTATTTACCTGAGTTAATAGAGCGCAAGGCGGTCATCTATCCAATGGAAAATGCCAAAATGAGCTTTATTTCGCGAGAAGATAGTGCAGAAGCTATTGTCAAACTGGCTATGTCGCCTATCCTACAGGGAAAGACGTATGTTTTGACTCAAGAACGCAATTACACAATGTTGGAGCTGGCTAATCTTTTGTCCGAGGTTTCTGGTCACGAGATTAGCTACCAGCCGGTGACAGTTGAGGAATTTGCTGTCCTTTATGACCAACCAAAAGGTTTCGGTGTTGTGCTGGCTTCTCTTTACCAAGCTGGAAGCCGAGGCTGTTTGGACATTGTGACAGATGATTTTCGGACAATCACAGGACGGCAAGCAACTGATTTGAAAAGCTACATGATGAAAAATTATCAAAAATAGAGGCAAGAAATGGAAACGCTAGAAGATATTAAGAAAGCTATTATGGCTGATTCACAAAATCAAGCATATACCGAGCGAGGAATTGAGCCACTTTTTGCAGCGCCTAAAACGGCACGTATTAACATTGTCGGTCAAGCGCCGGGCATCAAAGCGCAGGAAACACGCTTGTACTGGAATGATAAGAGTGGTGATCGCTTGCGTGAATGGATGGGTGTCGATTATGATACTTTTTATCATTCAGGTTATTTTGCTGCGATTCCAATGGACTTTTATTTCCCAGGTCATGGAAAATCAGGCGATTTACCGCCTCGCAAGGACTTTGCTGAAAAATGGCATCAGCCGATTTTAGAGTTGTTGCCGGATCTTGAATTGACGATTCTCATTGGTCAGTATGCTCAAAAATACTACCTTCATCAAAAAGGAACTGTAAAACTAACTGATACGGTAAAACATTATCAAGACTACTTGCCAGAATTTTTCCCGCTTGTCCACCCCTCACCACGAAATCAAATTTGGATGGCTAAGAATCCTTGGTTTGCAGAAACCGTAATTCCTGATTTAAGGGAACGGGTACAAAAGATTATTTCATAGTGTGGAACAAAAGTTAATCATTTAAAAGTTTTTGATTTTGTTGCTCCACAGCGGTTCATTAGTACTGAAGCGCCTAATGAATTTCTCCAAACCGCTGCGCTTTGCAAGCATAACGTATAAATAATAGAAGCTAGGCACTTTTTCCCAGCTTCTTTTTTTAAACAAAATCTTTGACAAAAAATGTTCTATATAGTAGAATAAGCACAAACTTCTATATCGTATATTTTAGAAAGAAGAAAAATGAGTAAAAAAGTAATCAATGGTGGGTTTTACATCGGGAAAATTCATCGTTTGTCCAATCGACTGATGAATCACATTTTGTTAGAACGAGGAATTCAAGCCTTTAATGGAGAGCAGGGACGCATTTTGCATGCGCTTTGGCAAAAAGATTATCAAAGTCAAACGGAACTGTCAGAGCAGACTGGCTTGACGTTGAATACTCTTACGAAAATGATTGACCGAATGATTAGCATGAACCTTGTGGAGCGGTGCTCTCATGAAAAAGATAAGCGAAAAAAGATGGTTTGTTTGACGGGCTATGCCAAAGGTCTGCAAGATGAGTATAATGCGATTTCTAAGGAAATAATTGAAATCTTTTACAGCGGATTTTCTGACCTAGAAATTGATGAATTTGAGACTTATTTGGAGCGTATCGTGGCAAATTTAACCAAGCCAAGAAAGGATGAAGCATGAACGAGTTCATTAAATTAGTGACCAATCAATGGCAGTTTCTATTTAGTCTGGTGTGGGATCATATCTGGATATCGGGCTTGTCTATCTTACTTGCTTTAATTTTGGGAGTTGGGCTTGGAATTTTCATCAGTTTCAAAAAAAGCTGGGCTGGTGTCGTTATCGGAATAGTGAATATTCTTTATACAATTCCCTCTATTGCCCTTTTAGGGATTTTGATTTCAATTACAGGAATTGGTAACAAAACAGCAATTGTAGCTTTAACCTTGTATGCACTTTTACCCATGGTACGGAGTACTTATACAGGGATTATAGGTGTTGATCCGCTTCTCGTTGAAGCAGCAGAAGGAATGGGTTCTACTCGCAAGCAGATTTTAACCAAGGTTCAGTTGCCACTTGCCTTTCCGGTCATGATGTCTGGTTTTCGCAATATGGTGACGATGACCATTGCGCTAGCCGGGATTGCTTCTTTCGTTGGAGCTGGCGGTCTGGGGGTTGCAATCTACCGTGGGATTACAACCAATAATCAAACCCTAACCCTGGTCGGAAGTATTTTAGTAGCTTTGTTGGCATTAGTCTTTGATTTTCTCCTTTCTTTGGTTGAAAAATCAATCTTACGTCATAAAAAAGTATCTAAAAAATGGTTAGCTGTTTTCAGTTCTATAGTTCTTTTGATGGCAGGAACCATCGCATTTTTCCAAATAAATCCAATGGGCGGAACCGTGAAAATTGCGACCAAACCACAGACAGAAAACTATATCTTAGGTGAAATGCAAAAGCAAGTTATTGAAGAATACACCAATCTGAAGGTCAAAATGACTAAAGGTGTTGGTGGCGGGACAGCCAATATTCACCCGGCTATCACAAAAGGGGAATTTGATATTTACGCTGAATACACTGGTACAATTTGGGAAGTCATTCTCAAAAAATCAGGCTCGTATGATGAAAGTCAATTTAAGACGCTTGAAAGTCAATACCGCAAGAAATATCAACTTGCTTGGGTAAATACATTTGGCTTTAATAACACATATGGCTTAGCCGTTCGCAAGGATGTAGCAGAAAAATACAATATTAAAACCTTTAGCGATCTTGCTAAAGCTAGTCCTAATTTAACTTTTGGTGCGGAGTATGATTTCTTTGGTCGTGAAGACGGTTTTGCACGTTTACAATCTACCTATGGTATGAAGTTCAAATCTCAAGTGGATATGGATAGCGGATTGAAATATCAGGCAGTTAAATCTGGCAGAGTGGATACAATTGATATTTTCACCACAGATGGACAACTTTATGGTGCTAATCTAGTGGTCTTGAAAGATGATAAAAAAATCTATCCTTCTTATCGGGCAGGAACAGTTGTTCGAGAAGCCACTCTTAAAAAATACCCACAATTGAAAAAAGCATTGGCAAAATTAGATGGTATTTTAACGGATAGTAAAATGGCAGAACTAAATCATAAAGTAGAAAATGACAAAGAAGAGCCTGCTAAAGTCGCTCATGACTATCTTGTAGAGAAAGGAATTTTGAAAAAATGATTGAATACAAAGAAATTAGCAAATCTTATGGAAATCAAGACATTATTAAAAATTTAAATCTAAAGATTGAAGATGGCACTTTTCTGACAGTTGTGGGGACTTCTGGCTCAGGCAAAACGACATTGTTAAAGATGATAAATGGTTTGGTCAAGCCGAATCAAGGGCAAATCCTTATCAATGGTCAAGATATGCAGGACACGGATTTGATTGAATTGCGACGAAACATCGGTTATTCGATTCAAGGAAATGGGCTTTTTCCGCATTTGACAGTTGCTGAGAATATCGCTTATGTCTTGAATTTGCAAAAGAAAAATCAAGTGGAAATAGAGAAAGTTGTAGATGAAAAGTTAGCCATGCTTGGTTTGGATACTCAGCTAAAAAATCGCTATCCAGCAGCTCTTTCGGGCGGACAGGCGCAACGAGTGGGGATTGCCCGTGCACTCGCTGCGACGCCTGATATTTTGCTAATGGATGAGCCTTTTGGAGCAGTGGATGCTATTACGCGCTATCAGTTACAGCGTGAATTAAAATCACTGCATGAAGAAACCGGCATTACAGTTGTGTTTATCACACACGATATAACAGAAGCCTTGAAACTAGGCACGAAAATCCTCGTTTTAGATAAGGGAGAAATCCAGCAATATGGCACGCCACAGGAAATAAAAATGCAGCCTGCAAATGACTTTGTACGAAAACTACTAGAATTAGCAAGCTAAAGAGAAGTTCTATGAATCAAAAAATGAAATCCATGGTGATTTATGAGCCTGGTGGTCCAGAAAAATTTGTTCTAGAAGAATGAGAATTCCCGAATGTAAAAGAAGGCTGGACTCTAGTCAAGATTAAAGGTTTTGGGATCAATCATTCAGAAATTTTCACTCGGAAAGGTCTATCTCCAGATGTTCAATTTCCTCGAATTTTGGGGATTGAGTGTGTAGGACAAGTGGTTGAAACGACAAGGAGAGATTTACAAATTGGATAAAAAATTGTCTCTATCATGGGGTGAAATGGGACGTGCCCTTGACGGTTCTTATGCTGAATATGCTCTACTTCCAAATGAGCAGATTTATCCCGTAGATAGCCAATTACCTTGGTCTGAGTTAGCAGCAGTACCAGAGACCTATTATACCGCTTTTGGCTCCTTCAAAAATCTGCAGATAAAAGAAGGAGATTCAATCTTAGTCCGAGCTGCGACAAGTGGTGTTGGATTAGCTTTCTTAAAATTGGTAAAGGCGCAATTCCCACAGAATCGTGTAGTTGGCGCAGTTCGTTCTCTCGCTAAAAAAGATTTGCTTCAATATCGAGGTTTTGATGAAATTATTTTAGATGAAAAAGGAGTTTTGCAAACTGAGGAAAAGTTTGATAAAATCCTTGAATTAGTCGGTCCGGCTACTCTAAAAAATTCATTTGACCATATTCAAAGTGCAGGAATTATCTGTAACACTGGTCAATTAGGTGGCAAATGGTATGTAGAGGAGTTTGACCCAATCGTAGAAATAAAAAATAATAGTTTTTTGACGAGTTTTCATTCAGGCAATGTGAGCCAGCAGCTTATTGATGAACTTTTTAGCTATATTGATGCTTACCAGAAAAATGTATCTTCTCAACGAATCTTTTCGTTAGAGCAAATCCCAGCAGCCCATTCTTATATCGAAAGTCAAGCGGGATTTGGGAAAGTGGTCGTCTTAAATGATTAACTAGAAAAAATGAAAAGTGTGCAAATGCATGCTTTTTTGAATTGACATACAGTATATCTACGCCTATAATGTAAATTAGAAAATTCTATAAATGAGGCGATACAGATGAAAAAAAGGATTGGGATTTTATTAGTAGCGAGTTTGTTTCTTTTGACAGCTTGTGGGGGAAAGAAAACGAATGTGGAAACGAAACAAGAAGGAAAAGCAACATCTGCAAAAGTTGCATCCTCTGAGCAAGTAAAGAAAAAAGCAAAAGTTCATTATAATGGTTCTTACTATAGTGTAAAAGGAAAATACGATGAAATTGTCATCGCAAATAAACATTATCCATTATCTTCAGATTACAATCCCGGTGAAAATCCTACTGCTAAAGCAAAATTGCTGGAGTTGATTGCTGCTATGCAGCGCAAAGGCTATCCTATCAGTAATCAATATAGCGGTTTCCGTAGTTATCAAACGCAGGTTACTCTTTATCAAAATTATATCAATCAAGACGGGAAAGAAGCAGCAGATCGTTATTCTGCCCGACCTGGCTATAGTGAACACCAAACAGGCTTGGCATTTGACTTGATTGGCACAGACGGAAATCTAGTAACAGAAGAAAAGGCGAGCAGATGGCTTTTGAAACATGCTGCCGAATATGGTTTTGTCGTGCGCTATCTAAATGGTAAAGAAGACAAAACTGGATATATGCCAGAGCAATGGCATCTTCGTTATGTTGGGAAAGAAGCAAAAGAGATTGCAGATTCAGGACTATCTTTAGAAGAGTATTTCGGCTTTTCCGGGGGAGATTATAAGGATTAAAGTTGAACACAAGGAGACAATACACATGAAAATCTACACAATGAACCCTACTATTGATGTCGTGGAAACACCTGTTGAAGAAACTGGCCGCATCATCCGTCACCTTCACTTAGGAGAAGGAAAAATAATTTCTGAACATAAGGCTGATGCTTTGGTGACTGTTGTCTGTCTAGAAGGAAAGGTTGATTTTACATCATCTGGTCAAACAGTTCAACTTGTTCCCGGAAGTTTTTTAACCATGGAACCAAATGAACTTCATAGTTTATATGGTGTAAAAGATAGCCATGTATTGGTTATTCAACAATTAAAATACTAAATGCGAAAAAGAGTAAAAACTTGGAAGTCATACTGTCGTAGATTCCAAGTTTTTTTGATTATATAAAAAAACCTTTCCCAAAATTGGAAAGGGCTTATTATCAACATTCTTTGTAATGTAAATATGATCTTTATTTGAGACCGTATTTTTTGTTGAAACGATCCACACGTCCATCTGCTTGAGTGAATTTTTGACGTCCAGTGTAGAATGGATGTGAGTCTGATGAAATTTCCACACGGATCAAAGGATAAGTGTTTCCATCTTCCCATTCAATAGTTTCGCTAGAATACTTAGTAGAACCACTAAGGAATTTGTAGCCAGTTGAAGTATCCATAAAGACAACGGGACGGTATTCAGGATGAATGTCTTTTCTCATTTTTAAAATTTCCTTTCTGCCATGGTCTCTCTGCGAGCCATAGATTCGTTACTTTGATAGTTTACCAAATTCTAGCGGATTTGACAAGTCTTTTCTACCAAATTATTTCCTTTTTGCCAATTCTTTCAATTCTTGATAAACTTCTTCGATTTCTTCTTTGGAGTAAGCATTGGCACCACTGGCAAGAGGATGACCGCCTCCGTCGTGTTTTTTAGCTACTTCATTAATCGGGATAAATTTACTCCTTAGCCGAACGCGGTAATTTCCATTTTCTTGCTCAACAAAAATTCCCCATAATTCAACGCTGTCAATACGCCCTGGAGCTGAAACGATAGCAGAAGTATCAGCATCTGTTAAATGATTGGCTTTGAGAAGTTCCTGAGTTAAAATGACACGAGCTGCACCATTTTCATCGACTTCTAAATGGTCATAAACATAGCCTTGAAGTTTAGCGATTTGATAGCTGAAAGAGTCCATTTTTCGAGCCAAAGCAGCAAAATCAAAGGGATACTCGCGAAGTTTACTGGCGACAGCCATTGTGCGGGCAGTTGTGGCAGGATATAGGAAACGTCCTGTATCACCGACAATTCCAGCATAAAGCAATTTAGCAGAATAATCATCTAGTTTCAGTTTATTTTCCAATGCAAAGAGAGCAATTAACTCACTAGCACTACTAGAGCTAGTATCCACCAAAGAAATGTCCCCGTAAATGTCATCATTTGGATGATGATCAATTTTGATGAGAAAATCCCCTTTGTTGTACCGTTCATCATCAATCCGAGCAGTATTTGCCGTATCACAAACAATAACTAAAGCATGTTTGTAATCATCGTCTGAAACATCATCCATTTTAGCCAGCCAAGCAAGAGTAGGTTCAGTCTTTCCTGCTACTTTAATCTTTTTCTCAGGGAAATTGACTTGAAGTAATTTTTTCAAACCGACTTGACTTCCTAAGGCATCAGGATCAGGTCGCATGTGACGATGAATGATAATCGTATCGTATTCTTTAATTTTATGTAAAATTTGCTTAAAAATGTCCATGTTATAACCTCCGCTCTACCTTTTATTCATTGTATCATAAGATGATTATTTTAAAAAGTAAAAGGGAAAAGTAGGGAACTTTAAGAGATTTGAAGTGCAACAATTTGTTCAATGTGTTATAATAAACTGATAGAATTTTTGGGAGGAAATTATGGCTTTAGCAAAAATTGTATTTGCGAGTATGACAGGAAATACAGAAGAAATCGCAGATATTGTAGCTGATAAATTAAAAGAACTTGGTTTAGAAGTAGATATTGATGAATGCACAACGGTTGATGCAGAGGAATTTCTAGAAGCAGATATCGCAATCGTTGCTTCTTACACATACGGTGACGGCGAGTTGCCTGATGAAATTGTTGATTTTTATGAAGATTTAGCTAGTCTTGACTTGACTGGAAAGATTTATGGTGTTGTCGGGTCAGGTGATACATTCTATGATGAGTTTTGTAAGGCAGTAGATGACTTTGATCGCACTTTTGCAGCGACAGGTGCTGAAAAAGGTGCTGAAAATGTCAAAGTCGATCTATCAGCAGAAGATGAAGATATTGAAAATCTGGAGAAATTCGCTGAAGCATTAGCCGAAAAAGTACGGTAATCATGTAAGAAGGCTGGGAACTTTTCCTAGCCTTTTTAGCTTAATTTATTCGATTTTAGGCATATATTCTGACATTTCTAATATAGAATAGTATAATAAGAGAAGAGAAATTGTATCAATGGGAGGAATGAGATGACGAAAGAACGAGATTATGCTTTTGGTTTTCACGATGATGTAAAACCGTTATTTTCTACTGGTAAGGGCTTGACAGAAGAGGTTGTTCGTGAAATTTCTGAAATTAAAAATGAGCCGCAATGGATGTTGGATTATCGCTTGCGTTCTTTAGAATTGTTCCATAAATTGCCCATGCCTGATTTTGGACCAGATTTATCCGGCATACGATTTGATGATATTGTCTATTATCAAAAATTAAGTGGGGATCGGGCTAGAAGTTGGGATGAAGTGCCAGATGAAATAAAGAAAACCTTTGAGCGTCTGGGGATTCCTGAAGCAGAGCGTCAATTTTTGTCAGGGGCTGTTGCTCAGTATGAATCTGAAGTGGTCTATCACAATATGAAAGAAGAATTTGCCAAGCAAGGCATTATTTTTACCGATACCGACACGGCAGTACAAGAATATCCGGATTTGGTCAAAAAATACTTTGGAACAGTCATTTCTAATGCAGAACACAAGTTTTCTGCTTTGAACAGTGCTGTTTGGTCAGGTGGCACATTTATCTATGTTCCTAAAAATGTTCAATGTCAGGTGCCAGTTCAGACCTATTTCCGTATCAATGGAGAAAATGCTGGTCAATTTGAACGCTCGCTCATTATTGTAGAAGAGGGTGGCTCTATTCAATACATTGAGGGCTGTACAGCGCCGACTTATACGACCAATAGTCTTCATGCTGCAAATGTGGAAATTATTGTCAAAAAAGATGCTTTTTTCCGCTATACAACCATTCAAAACTGGTCAGACAATGTTTATAATCTGGTAACAGAGCGTGGAACGGTTGAAGAAGGCGGTACTTTGGAATGGATTGACGGAAATCTGGGCAGCAAGGTCAATATGAAATACCCTTGCAGC
Organism: Streptococcus sp. HMSC36C04; assembly: GCF_001839535.1. NCBI lineage: Bacteria > Bacillati > Bacillota > Bacilli > Lactobacillales > Streptococcaceae > Streptococcus > Streptococcus sp. HMSC36C04. The sequence goes on from NZ_KV841598.1 coordinate 49,113, forward strand.
ATTTTGAATGGACGCAATGCAAGAACTTCTGTTCTTTCTATGTCCTTTGCTAATTATGGTCAGCATTTAGATGCAGGCTGTAAAGTCTATCACAATGCGCCGAAGACTTCTAGCACATTGATTTCCAAGTCTGTTGCTAAAGACGGTGGTAAGACGGATTACCGCGGTCAAGTCCGTTTTGGCAAGAACAGTGCTGGTTCAAAGTCTCACATTGAGTGCGATACGATTCTCATGGATGGTGAATCCAGCTCGGATACCATTCCATTTAATGAAATTCACAATTCGAATGTTGCACTGGAACACGAAGCTAAGGTTTCTAAGGTTTCGGAGGATCAGCTTTATTACCTCATGAGCCGTGGTATTAGCGAAGAAGAAGCAACTGCCATGATTATCAATGGCTTTATGGAACCGATCACCAAAGAACTTCCAATGGAATACGCAGTGGAGCTCAACCAACTCATTAACATGAGTATGGAAGGCTCAGTAGGATAAAAGTAAAAACAGTCGTGAGGCTGTTTTTTGTTGAAACAAGAGAAAGAAAAAAGCACCGAATCGGTGCCACTTTTTCAAGTTGGATACGGACAAAGCCTTATTTTAACTTGCTGTGTTGTTTCGAATGGTTCCAACAATGATAGTATACAATATTTTTCTTTAAATGTAAACGTTTTTCTGATAAAATATTAATATACTGAGGAAATTATATTGTTATATGAGAAAACTTAGTGTGAACGATCTGTTTAAAATATATAGTTCTGTGGAAATCTAAGAAATTTGGTGTAGTTTTGGAAGCATTCGAAACAACACAACTCTAAAACTAAGATACAACTTTCTATTAATTCTATCACATTTTTATAGAAATTCATCATTATTTTTGTTGAAAATTTAAAAATATGTGATATAATCAAATTATAAATTATAAAAGTTGTATCTTAAGGAGTTGATTTTAAAGAAAATTAGATTAAAAAAGGACGAACTTGTTATTATAACGGAATTGTTAAAACTTATGAAGGTTCTTGTTGATATAGTTAAGGTTTTCGTTTCATAATTTTATAAGTAGCTTCTAAAGATTTTTATTTTTTGATAAATAACCTTTTCAGCAACTGTGATAAATAAACATTTTAATTTTAGTAACTTAGTTTTAGAGGCTCACGCTCTCAATAATTGCTTTTATATAAAAAATCAATCTTTACATCAGGAGGAAAAAGATGGATCAAAAATATTCTATTGGTCTCGATATCGGCACAAATAGTGTTGGATGGGCTGTTGTTACGGATGACTACAAGGTTCCTGCTAAAAAGATGAAAGTCTTAGGAAATACTGATAAACAATCTATCAAGAAAAATTTATTAGGTGCTCTTTTATTTGATAGTGGCGAAACCGCAGAGGCGACACGCTTGAAACGGACAGCAAGACGTCGATACACACGCCGTAGAAATCGTCTACGCTATTTGCAAGAAATTTTTGCTGAGGAAATGAACAAGGTAGATGAAAACTTCTTTCAACGCTTGGATGATTCTTTTCTTGTAGATGAGGATAAAAGAGGGGAACGTCATCCAATTTTTGGAAATATTGCAGCAGAAGTGAAATATCATGATGATTTTCCAACAATATATCACTTGAGAAAGCACCTAGCCGATATATCCCAAAAAGCTGATTTGCGCTTGGTTTATTTAGCTTTGGCGCATATGATTAAATTCCGTGGGCATTTTCTTATTGAAGGTCAGCTAAAAGCTGAAAACACAAATGTTCAAGCATTATTTAAGGATTTTGTAGAAGTATATGATAAGACAGTTGAAGAAAGTCACTTATCAGAAATGACAGTCGATGCATTGAGTATCTTAACAGAAAAAGTTAGCAAATCTCGTCGTTTAGAAAATCTTATTGCTCATTATCCAGCTGAGAAGAAAAATACTTTATTCGGGAATCTTATTGCTTTATCTTTGGGTTTACAACCCAACTTTAAAACCAATTTCCAATTATCTGAAGATGCTAAATTACAATTTTCTAAAGATACATATGAAGAAGATTTGGAAGGGTTGCTTGGGGAAATCGGAGATGAGTATGCGGACTTGTTTGCATCTGCTAAAAATCTTTATGATGCTATATTGCTGTCAGGGATTTTGACAGTAGATGATAACTCAACAAAAGCACCTTTGTCTGCTTCAATGGTTAAACGCTATGAGGAACATCAAAAAGATCTTAAAAAATTGAAAGATTTTATTAAAGTGAATGCTCCTGATCAGTATAATGCCATTTTCAAAGATAAAAACAAGAAAGGTTATGCGGGTTATATTGAAAACGGTGTCAAACAAGATGAGTTTTACAAATACTTAAAGGGAATTCTTTTACAAATTAATGGAAGTGGTGATTTTCTTGATAAAATTGATCGTGAAGATTTTTTGAGAAAGCAACGGACCTTTGATAATGGCTCCATTCCGCATCAGATTCACCTTCAAGAAATGCATGCTATTTTACGACGTCAGGAGGAACACTATCCATTCTTGAAAGAAAATCAGGATAAGATTGAAAAAATCTTAACGTTTAGAATTCCTTACTACGTTGGTCCTTTGGCACGAAAAGGCAGTCGCTTTGCTTGGGCAGAATATAAGGCGGATGAAAAAATTACGCCATGGAATTTTGATGATATTCTTGATAAAGAAAAATCAGCAGAAAAATTCATCACACGCATGACTTTAAATGATTTGTATTTACCTGAAGAAAAAGTCTTACCCAAACACAGTCTTCTATACGAAACCTTTACCGTTTACAACGAGTTGACCAAAGTTAAGTATGTTAATGAACAGGGTGAAGCTAAATTCTTTGATGCAAATATGAAGCAAGAGATTTTTGACCATGTCTTTAAAGAAAATCGGAAAGTTACGAAAGATAAACTGTTAAACTATTTGGGCAAAGAATTTGACGAATTTAGAATTGTTGACTTAACTGGACTGGATAAGGAAAATAAAGTCTTTAATTCCAGTCTTGGAACCTACCATGATTTGCGTAAGATTTTAGATAAATCATTCTTAGATAACAAAGAAAATGAACAGATAATTGAGGATATCATTCAAACACTAACTCTGTTTGAAGATAGAGAAATGATCCGTCAGCGCCTTCAAAAATATAGTGATATCTTTACTAAGGCTCAATTGAAAAAATTGGAACGCTGTCATTACACTGGTTGGGGACGCTTGTCATACAAGTTGATCAATGGTATCCGAAATAAAGAGAATAAGAAAACAATATTAGACTATCTAATCGATGATGGTTATGCTAATCGTAACTTTATGCAGCTGATTAATGATGATGCTCTTTCTTTTAAAGAGGAAATTGCTAAGGCACAAGTTATCGGGGAAACGGATGATCTAAATCAAGTTGTTAGTGATATTGCTGGCAGCCCTGCCATCAAAAAGGGCATTTTACAGAGTCTAAAAATTGTTGATGAGCTTGTTAAAGTCATGGGGTATAACCCTGCTAATATTGTTATCGAAATGGCGCGTGAAAATCAGACGACAGATAAGGGACGTAGAAATTCACAGCAACGTCTTAAATTATTACAAGATTCATTGAAGAATTTGGACAATCCTGTAAATATTAAGAATGTGGAAAATCAGCAACTTCAAAATGATCGATTATTCTTGTACTATATCCAAAATGGCAAAGATATGTATACAGGAGAAACTTTAGATATTAACAATCTAAGTCAATATGATATTGATCACATTATTCCGCAAGCCTTTATTAAAGACGATTCTTTTGATAATCGAGTTTTAACGAGTTCTTCCGAAAATCGTGGCAAGTCTGATAATGTTCCCAGCATAGAAGTAGTTCGTGCTAGGAAGGCGGATTGGATGCGATTGCGTAAAGCTGGTCTAATTTCTCAACGTAAGTTTGATAATTTAACCAAGGCAGAACGTGGCGGTCTGACCGAAAATGATAAAGCAGGTTTTATTAAACGTCAGTTAGTTGAGACAAGACAAATTACTAAGCATGTTGCGCAGGTTTTAGATGCTCGTTTTAATGCAAAGCATGATGAGAATAAAAAAGTGATTCGAGATGTTAAAATCATTACTTTGAAATCTAATCTAGTTTCACAATTTCGAAAGGACTTTAAGTTTTACAAAGTACGTGAAATTAATGATTATCACCATGCACATGACGCTTATCTCAATGCAGTTATTGGAACAGCTTTGTTGAAAAAATATCCCAAACTTGCATCAGAATTTGTATATGGTGAATTCAAAAAATATGATGTCCGTAAATTTATTGCGAAATCTGATAAGGAAATTGGAAAAGCTACAGCAAAATATTTCTTTTATTCAAATTTGATGAACTTCTTTAAAAAAGAGGTTAAATTTGCAGACGGTACAGTAGTTGAGAGGCCTGATATTGAAACAAGCGAGGATGGCGAAATAGCTTGGAATAAACAAACCGACTTTAAAATTGTTCGCAAGGTTCTCTCCTATCCGCAGGTTAATATTGTGAAGAAGACTGAGGTACAGACTCATGGTCTAGATAGAGGGAAGCCAAGGGGACTTTTTAATGCTAATCCTTCTCCTAAACCTAAACCAGATAGTAGTGAAAATTTAGTGGGGGTAAAGAGAAATCTTGACCCTAAGAAATATGGTGGTTATGCAGGTATTTCAAATTCTTATGCTGTATTGGTTAAAGCGATTATTGAAAAAGGAGTCAAGAAAAAAGAAACGATGGTACTAGAATTTCAGGGAATTTCCATTTTAGACCGAATTACTTTTGAAAAAGATAAAAGAGCTTTCTTGTTAGGAAAAGGATACAAAGATATTAAAAAAATCATTGAGCTACCTAAATACAGCTTGTTTGAATTGAAAGATGGATCCCGTCGCATGTTAGCTAGCATTCTTTCAACAAATAATAAACGTGGAGAAATTCATAAAGGAAATGAATTGTTTGTTCCACAAAAGTTCACAACTCTGCTATATCATGCCAAACGAATTAACAATCCAATCAACAAAGATCATATAGAATATGTTAAGAAGCATAGAGATGATTTTAAAGAGTTGCTCAACTATGTATTAGAATTTAATGAAAAATATGTGGGGGCTACTAAAAATGGAGAGCGTTTAAAAGAAGCGGTGGCGGATTTTGACAGCAAAAGCAATGAAGAAATTTGTACTAGCTTTTTAGGAGCCGTTAATAGTAAGAATGCAGGCTTATTTGAGTTAACCTCATTAGGAAGTGCCTCAGATTTTGAATTTCTTGGTGTAAAAATTCCTAGATATAGAGATTACACTCCCTCATCGCTATTAAAGGATTCTACCCTCATCCACCAATCCATCACGGGTCTTTATGAAACACGGATTGACTTGAGCAAGTTAGGAGAAGATTGATGGGGTGGAGAACAGTTGTTGTAAATACACATTCAAAACTTTCCTACAAGAATAATCACTTGATCTTCAAGGATGCCTCTCGGACAGAATTGATTCATCTGTCCGAGGTGGATATCTTGTTGTTGGAGACAACTGATATTGTGCTGTCAACCATGCTGATTAAGCGGCTGGTTGATGAGAATATTTTAGTTATTTTTTGTGATGATAAGCGTTTGCCAACAGCCATGCTGATGCCCTACTATGCACGTCACGATTCCAGTTTGCAGCTGAGTAATCAAATCACTTGGTCAGAAGATGTCAAGGCAGAAGTCTGGACGACAATCATTGCACAGAAGATTCTGAATCAAGCGATGTACCTTGGAGATTGTGGTTTCTTTGAGAAATCACAGTCTGTTATTGATTTATATAATGGGTTGGAGCTGTTTGATCCTAGTAACCGCGAAGGACACGCGGCTCGGATCTACTTTAATACATTATTTGGAAATGATTTTTCAAGGGAACAAGATAATGATATTAATGCTGCTCTTGATTACGGATACACCTTGATACTAAGTATGTTTGCTCGGGAAGTAGTGGTTTGTGGATGTATGACTCAGTTTGGGCTGAAACATGCCAATCAGTTTAATCAATTTAATCTGGCAAGTGATGTAATGGAGCCGTTTCGCCCAATTATTGATAGGATTGTTTACGAAAACAGGAACAATGACTTTGTGAAAATTAAGAGAGAGTTGTTTACTATTTTTTCTGATACTTTTCTCTATAATGGGAAAGAAATGTATTTATCTAACATTGTCAGTGATTACACTAAAAAAGTGATAAAGACATTGAATCAAACTGGGAAAGGAGTTCCTGAATTTAGGATATGAGTTATCGATATATGCGAATGATTTTAATGTTTGATATGCCGGTTGAAACTGCAGAGGAGCGTAAAGCTTATCGAAAATTTAGGAAATTCTTGATTAAAGAAGGTTTCATTATGCACCAGTTTTCAGTATACAGTAAGCTGCTTTTGAATAGCTCTGCCAACAATGCCATGCTTGAGCGGTTAAAAGTTAATAATCCTAAGAAGGGAAGTATCACCCTTTTAACGGTAACAGAAAAGCAATTTTCTCGCATGATCTACTTGAATGGAGAAAGGGATACCAGTATTGCTAATTCAGATGCAAGGTTGGTATTTCTAGGAGAGGATTTTACAGATGAAAATTAATTTTCCGATTCTGGACGAACCGATTGAAATTAAACAGGCTACTTTCCTTATTTTAGAGGAACAGCTGATATTTTCCGATGTTGTCAAACACCTATATCACTATTCGGAAGAAGATGAGCTAAAATTATTTGATAACAAGATGAAATCCTTGAAAGAATCCGAGTTATTGCTTATTACAGATATTTTAGGTTACAATATTAATTCGCCGGCAATGTTAAAATTGATTCGTGCGGATTTGGAAAAACAGTTGAATGAAAAGCCTGAAGTGAAATCTATGTTAGAAAAATTAGTTGCAACTATTACAGAACTAATTGCTTTTGAATGTTTAGAAAACGAGCTGGATTTAGAGTATGATGAAATAACAATTTTGGAATTGATTGATGCTTTAGGTGTAAAAATTGAAACACTAAGTGACACTGTTTTTGAGAAAAGTTTAGAGATTGTTCAGGTGTTTAAATATCTTTCTAAAAAGAAACTGCTTGTCTTTGTGAATGTATCATGTTATCTGTCTGAACATGAACTAGCTAAATTGGTAGAATATATTCAACTTCATAATATAAATGTACTGTTTGTTGAACCAAGAAAAGTATACGACTTCCCTCAATATGTAGTGGATGAGGACTATTTCTTATCTTGTGAGAATATGATATAATATTAGTAAATATAAGGAATCATTTGAGCTGAAGTCTAGCTGGGACGAATGGCGCGATTACGAAATTTCGAGACAAAAATTGGTCCACGAGGTTTTAGAGCTGTGCTGTTTCGAATGGTTCCA
>NZ_KV841598.1:56560-56784 GCF_001839535.1 Streptococcus sp. HMSC36C04
AGAGCTGTGCTGTTTCGAATGGTTCCAAAACCAACTTGGACAAAGAATTTGACACACTTCAGTTTTAGAGCTGTGCTGTTTCGAATGGTTCCAAAACCGAAGAAACAGATGACTCTGCATACTTCGAGTTTTAGAGCTGTGCTGTTTCGAATGGTTCCAAAACTGGTCGTAGGCGTAGTTTAGAAATCTTTTAGTTTTAGAGCTGTGCTGTTTCGAATGGTTCC
>NZ_KV841598.1:56884-57172 GCF_001839535.1 Streptococcus sp. HMSC36C04
GAGCTGTGCTGTTTCGAATGGTTCCAAAACATTATTGATTTTGTCTTCAACAACTACGAAGTTTTAGAGCTGTGCTGTTTCGAATGGTTCCAAAACATTAGTCTTTATATTGGAGTAGTTGTATATGTTTTAGAGCTGTGCTGTTTCGAATGGTTCCAAAACTCATGGACAAGGCTGTTGCGAACTACCAAAGTTTTAGAGCTGTGCTGTTTCGAATGGTTCCAAAACCAAGTCTATTGTCGTTCCGAAAGGTGATAAGTTTTAGAGCTGTGCTGTTTCGAATGGTTC
>NZ_KV841598.1:57272-57630 GCF_001839535.1 Streptococcus sp. HMSC36C04
AGAGCTGTGCTGTTTCGAATGGTTCCAAAACCAGACTGATAGGCATATCCTTTGCACTAGAGTTTTAGAGCTGTGCTGTTTCGAATGGTTCCAAAACTGGCTCATGTGTCACCTTTCCTCCAAAAGCAGTTTTAGAGCTGTGCTGTTTCGAATGGTTCCAAAACGTCAATGACTTTTAAATATGGCGGTTTAAGGTTTTAGAGCTGTGCTGTTTCGAATGGTTCCAAAACGTCAGACCACATATTATCGCTTGAGAAGACGTTTTAGAGCTGTGCTGTTTCGAATGGTTCCAAAACACCAGAAGCCGTTAAAGTTTCATTATGTTTGTTTTAGAGCTGTGCTGTTTCGAATGGTTCCA
>NZ_KV841598.1:57730-57955 GCF_001839535.1 Streptococcus sp. HMSC36C04
AGAGCTGTGCTGTTTCGAATGGTTCCAAAACCGTAGCACATTCGTAAAACTGCCCTTTCAAGTTTTAGAGCTGTGCTGTTTCGAATGGTTCCAAAACCAGCAACTGGTCCATATAATAATGTGGTTAGTTTTAGAGCTGTGCTGTTTCGAATGGTTCCAAAACCTGATACAGCGTGACTATGAGATACAAAATGTTTTAGAGCTGTGCTGTTTCGAATGGTTCCA
>NZ_KV841598.1:58055-58280 GCF_001839535.1 Streptococcus sp. HMSC36C04
TAGAGCTGTGCTGTTTCGAATGGTTCCAAAACATGACAGTTGCCCAGCAACATCAGTATACGGTTTTAGAGCTGTGCTGTTTCGAATGGTTCCAAAACCAGCAAGTGTTATTGCTATGGCTGGGAATAGTTTTAGAGCTGTGCTGTTTCGAATGGTTCCAAAACAGAGCTGGATTGAACTCAATTGGTACGATAGTTTTAGAGCTGTGCTGTTTCGAATGGTTCC
>NZ_KV841598.1:58380-99265 GCF_001839535.1 Streptococcus sp. HMSC36C04
TAGAGCTGTGCTGTTTCGAATGGTTCCAAAACAACGCAAGCAAAACAGGCAGGGTTTGGAAAGTTTTAGAGCTGTGCTGTTTCGAATGGTTCCAAAACAATTGGGGAAAGCTGGCTCTTTGGATGTTAAGTTTTAGAGCTGTGCTGTTTCGAATGGTTCCAAAACTACGAGGGAACGAGCGGATATGACAACGTTGTTTTAGAGCTGTGCTGTTTCGAATGGTTCCAAAACTAGAACAGGTCCTTATAATAATGTGGCTATGTTTTAGAGCTGTGCTGTTTCGAATGGTTCCAAAACCGTGGTCACTACATCAGCTAGTGTCAATAAGTTTTAGAGCTGTGCTGTTTCGAATGGTTCCAAAACACAATACATTTTAATCATAGGGCTTGCAAATTTTTCCAATCGTGTTATAATACTTTTTAGAGACATATCACCTACAGGAAATCTTTCAGAGAGCGTGTGGAGCTGGGAATCACGCAGAGGATGTAGCTGGGACTACTCGATTTGTTTTTATGCAAACATGAAACGGTGGCTACGTTAGAGCCAATCAGAGGTGTCAACAAACTTTTTTGTTGTACATGAATGAAGGTGGAACCACGTTGCGACGTCCTTTTAGGATTGTCGCTTTTTATTTTGTCGGAAGGAGGAAGAGTTATGCTCTATATGATTGGTGGATCGCCTTACAGCGGGAAGTCAACAATTGCTTTCCTTCTTGCTCGGAAGTACGATCTGCTTCATATCAAGTTAGATGATTTGACAGACCAGATGATGGATCAAGCAAGAGCGAACGCAAAGCCGATTTCCCTTCTGAGACAGGACAGAAGTCCGGATCAAATCTGGTTGAGACATCCAAAGGAGATGGCAGATGAAGAATGGCGTTTTTATGAGGAGATTTTTCCTTATGTAGCGTCTTACTTGCTAGAACACCAAGAGAAGCCACTTTTGGTGGAGGGAGCAGGGCTGTTGCCTCACTTGGTAAAAAGCCTAGACGGACCAGCGGTTTCCTATCTATGCTTGACTCCGACAGCTGATTTTCAGACAAAGCATTATCAGCAGAGAGAATGGGTTCCCTATGTTTTAGAGGACACATCCAATCCCGAGCAAGCTTTTGAAAACTGGATGCAGCGGGACATTCTTTTTGCCCAAATGGTGCGGAAGGAAGCAAAAAAATTAGGCTATCCTAGCCTTATGACAGACGGCAGTCGATCGGAAAAGGAGACCGCTGAAGAGATTGCTCGGCTCTTAAAATTGCCCAATATAAATAAAATAGATATTAAAGGAGAAAACTATGATTAAGATTACTTTCCCAGATGGTGCTGTTCGTGAATATGAATCAGGCAGCACGACTTTTGAAATTGCTCAATCTATCAGCAATTCCTTAGCTAAAAAAGCTTTGGCTGGTAAATTCAACGGTAAACTCATTGATATCACTCGTGCCATTACAGAAGATGGATCGATTGAGATTGTAACACCTGACCATGAAAACGCTTTGGATATCTTGCGTCACTCTGCTGCTCACTTGTTCGCTCAAGCTGCTCGTCGTCTCTTCCCAGACATTCACTTGGGAGTTGGTCCAGCTATTCAGGACGGATTTTACTATGATACGGACAATGTTGCTGGTCAGATTTCCAACGAAGATTTGCCTCGTATCGAAGAAGAAATGAAGAAGATTGTCAAGGAGAATTTCCCGTCAATTCGCGAAGAAGTGACAAAAGATCAGGCACGAGAAATTTTCAAGAATGATCCTTACAAGTTGGAATTGATTGAGGAGCATTCAGAAGACGAAGGAGGGCTTACAATCTACCGTCAAGGAGAATATGTGGATCTCTGTCGTGGACCTCATGTACCGTCAACTGGGCGTATTCAAATTTTCCATTTGTTAAATGTAGCGGGTGCTTACTGGCGTGGAAATAGCGACAATGCTATGATGCAACGTATTTATGGAACAGCTTGGTTTGATAAGAAAGACCTAAAAAACTATCTCCAAATGCGTGAAGAAGCGAAGGAACGTGACCACCGTAAGCTCGGTAAAGAGTTGGATCTTTTCATGATTTCTCCTGAAGTTGGACAAGGACTTCCATTCTGGCTTCCAGATGGTGCGACTATTCGTCGTATCGTAGAGCGCTATATTACAGATCGCGAAGTCAATGACGGCTACCAACACGTGTATACGCCACCGCTTGCTAGTGTGGATTTATACAAAACTTCTGGTCACTGGGAACATTACCAAGAAGATATGTTCCCGCCAATGGATATGGGAGACGGTGAACAATTTGTTCTTCGTCCGATGAATTGCCCGCATCATATTGAGGTCTATAAAAACCATGTGCATTCTTATCGTGAGCTGCCAATTCGCATTGCAGAACTTGGTATGATGCACCGTTTTGAAAAATCAGGTGCGCTCTCAGGACTCCAACGTGTCCGTGAAATGACGCTGAATGATTCTCACTTATTTGTCATGCCAGAACAAATTCAAGAAGAATTTAAACATGTGCTGGATTTGATGATTGACGTTTACAAAGACTTCAACATTACAGATTATCGTTTCCGTCTGTCTTATCGTGACCCGAATGACAAGCATAAATATTTTGATAATGATGAAATGTGGGAAAATGCTCAACGCATGTTAAAAGGAGCAATGGATGACTTAGGTTTGGATTACTTTGAGGCAGAAGGCGAAGCTGCTTTCTACGGTCCTAAGTTGGATGTCCAAGTAAAAACGGCTCTTGGAAATGAAGAAACTCTTTCCACTATTCAATTAGACTTCTTGCTACCAGAACGTTTCGACCTTCATTATGTTGGAGCAGACGGTGAAGAGCATCGTCCAGTCATGATTCACCGTGGTATTGTGTCTACGATGGAACGCTTTATTGCTTACTTGATTGAAACTTACAAAGGTGCGTTCCCAACTTGGCTGGCACCTCATCAAGTGACGGTCATTCCAATTTCTAATGAAGCGCATGCTGATTACGCTTGGAAAGTAGCGAAAGAACTGCGCAATCGTGGTGTCCGCGTGGATGTTGATGAACGCAATGAAAAAATGCAATACAAGATTCGTCAAAGTCAAACCCATAAAGTTCCTTACCAATTGATTGTAGGGGACAAGGAACAAGCAGACGGTACGGTGAATGTTCGTCGTTACGGAAGTAAACAAACACATACAGAAACAGTTGCAGAATTTGTAAATCATATTTTGGCAGATATTGCTAGAAAATCATGCCTAGATGATAGAGAACAATGATGATATGATTGCATATAAAAATGTGCACTAGAGAATTATAACATGTATTCTGTCATCTCACTTTACAATCTTTCAATTTCTGAGCTTAAGCTAGAAAAGATATAAATCAAAAACTCTATTTCTAAAAGGGATTTTCCCGATTAGAAATAGAGTTTTTTAGTTTATCATTGCCAAGCATCGTAATCAAAGGTTTGTAAAATCGTATTCGTCATTTCTTCAGGTGTTTCTTTAACTCCACTTGAAATCCAGAGTGAGATAATGCCCTCTACGCTAGATAAAAAGACTTCCAGCGCATATTTTTTAGAAATGGTGAAATTTTCTTTTAAAAAGTATTCGGTTTGAAGTCTGTGTTGCTCGTTAGTTAAAATGCTAAGCATGAATTCACGGATTGTTTCACGGAAATTGAGGTAATGACTTTGAGAAACGGCATAAATCAGGTCATAATTTTGTTGGAGATAGCTTAGATTGGTAATGAGTAGGTCACGCGTGTTTGTCGTTTCTTCAAAATTTTTGCGCAATTGAGCGATGATTTCTTCTTTTAGCGTTTCAATTAAATCGTATTTATCAAGATAGTGAAGATAAAAAGTTCCACGATTGATACCTGCCCGTTGGCAGAGTTTACTAACGGAAATTGTTTCAAATTTTTCTTCTAACAAGAGTTGAATGAGAGCTTCTCTGATGTGTTGTTTGGTTGCTGTTTGCCGATTTTGCATCATAATACTCCTTAAATGAACACTCTGTTGATGATTGATGATTGCCTTTATGTTGAGTCTATTTTATAATAAAGATAGGAACAAATCAACAGCTTGTTTATTTAATTGGACATGGAAACTGAAAGAGGAAAAGGCGATGGCTTATATTGAAATGAAGCATAGTTACAAACGGTATCAAATGGGAGACACAGAAATCATTGCTAACAATGACATTTCTTTTGACATCGAAAAAGGAGAATTAGTCATCATTCTTGGAGCTTCTGGCGCTGGAAAATCGACGATTCTGAATATTCTTGGCGGAATGGACAGCAATGATGAGGGAGATGTGTTGATTGACGGGCAAAATATAGCGCATTACAATGCTCATCAACTGACAGACTATCGGAGAAATGATGTTGGTTTCGTCTTTCAATTTTATAATTTAGTTCCTAATCTGACGGCGTTAGAAAATGTTGAATTAGCTTCTGAAATTGTTCAAGATGCGCAGGATGCAGCAGAGGCATTAGCAGCAGTTGGTTTGGGAAATCGGCTGCATAATTTTCCTGCTCAATTGTCCGGTGGTGAGCAGCAACGGGTTTCCATTGCGCGTGCTGTGGCGAAAAATCCCAAAATTTTGCTTTGCGATGAACCAACAGGCGCGCTAGATTATAAAACTGGTAAGCAAGTGCTGCAAATTCTTCAAGATATGTCACGCAAGCAAGGTGCGACAGTTATTATCGTAACTCATAATGGTGCATTGGCTCCAATCGCAGACCGCGTGATTCGCATGCACGATGCACGGATTCAGTCCGTCACTTTGAATGAACATCCTCAAGACATTGCAAGTCTAGAGTATTAGCAAGGAGTGGTGATATGAAAAAATCCATTCTAAATAAGGACATCGGGCTCTCTTTTCATCAATCCAAAGGACGCTTTCTGTCCATTATGTTTTTGATGATGTTAGGTTCTTTTACGCTAGTGGGACTGAAAGCAGCCAGTCCAGATATTGAAAACTCAGCCAATCGTTATCTTTCACAGATGAAAATGATGGATTTGGCAGTGATGTCAGACTATGGTATCAGCAAAGCTGACCAAAAAGAACTGAATACCATCTCAAATGCACATGTAGAATATGGTTATTTTACAGATACGGTGATTGGGGATAGCTCAACTTCTGTTCGAGTTTTTTCTCAGACAAATAAAATTTCTAAGTTCAAGCTTGTCTCAGGTCATTTTCCAAGCAAGGAAAATCAAGTGGCTTTGGCTAGTTTTTATCAAGGAAAATATAAGATTGGTGATAGCATTACTTTAAACGAGGAAGGAACCAATGATTATGCTTTGAAGCAACATACCTTTACGGTGACAGGGTTCGTCAATTCAAGTGAATTGGCGTCAACCATTTCTCTTGGTAATTCTAACTCAGGGAGTGGTACTTTGTCTGCTTATGCAGTGGTGACACCCAAAACATTTCAAAGTTCAGTCTATACAGTTGCTCGTTTGAGGTATGATAATTTAAAAACGCTCAATTCTTTTGGAGATTCCTATCGAAAAAAGATAAAGCAACATGAAAATGAGTTAGAAAAGCTACTGGCTGATAATGGGAAAAATCGTTTATCAGAGATAAAAAATCAAGCGCAGACAAAAATTGCGGACGGAGAAGCAAACATTCGAACTTCTCAACAAGCATTGACAGATGCCAGGCAACAACTAACGGTTGCGCAGGAGCAAATTGATCAAAAAAGAGCAGATTTAGAGCTTGCTCAAGGTCAGATAACTGAAAAAGAAAGCTTACTTGCGCAAGGAGCTGCTCAAATTGCACAGGCTGAACAAACTTTAGCAAGCTCGAAAGAAAAATTAGATACAGCCGCCGCTCAACTGTCTTCGGGTTGGGCACAATTGAACCAAACGAAAACCCAATTAGATCAGGCAGCTAGTCAATTGTCTGCTGCAAAAGAAAATAGAACAAATGCTCAAGCTACATTGGCTGCAACGCAGGCAGAATTGGAAAAAGGTCAAACGCAACTTGTAGCTGCAAAAGCTGATTTGCAGGTAAAGATAGCTGCGTTGCAAGCGCAAGGAATTGATCCAGCAACAGTGCCAGAAATTGTGGCAGCACAAACTAAACTAGCACAAGAAGAAACGAAATTAAATTTTGCGCGTGCAGAACTGGAGAAAAAGCAGGCTGAATTTCAAACTGGACTGACGCAGTATCAAAACCAAGAAGCGCTTTATCAAGCAGGACTTGCCCAATACCAATCTGCGGCTGAGGCATTGAATGCGAAACAAGCTGAATATGACGCAGGCTTGGCTCAATATCAAAGTGGTCAGGCAACCTTAAGAAATAAACAAGTCGAATACCAAGCAGGTCAAGCCCAATTGGCGCAAGCAAAACAACAAATCGCAGATGGTCAGACGCAATTGAACCAAGTTCAGGCAACATTGAACGATAAAAAAACTGAATACGAAAAGCAAAAGAAAGATGCTGAAACAAAAATAAAAAATGGGCAAGCAGACATTCAAAAGGCAAAAGATGAAGTAGCTGGCTTGTCTGTACCAACCTACCGTGTGTATACACGTCGGACATTTCCAGGAGCTGACGAGTACACAACAACGGGGAATCGTGCTTATGGCATCTCAGCTGTAGGGAATGCTTTCCCGATTGTACTGTATCTGGTAGCTGCCCTTGTAACGGTAACGACCATGACGCGTTTTGTCAGCGAAGAACGCACAAATGCAGGTGTTTTAAAAGCTTTGGGTTATCGGAACCAAGATGTCGTTAAGAAATTTGCCGTCTATGGCTTGGTTTCAAGTTTAATCGGTTCAGTAATTGGAATTTTAGCGGGGACTTATTTCTTGCCTTATATTTTAGGGAAAACTATTTTTAAGACATCAACTTATCCAGCTTTGCGATTAGACTTTTATTGGGAAATTAGTCTCATTGCTCTTTTATGCTCGGTCTTGTGTGGCGTCGCACCAGCTCTTTATATTGCCCACAAAGAGTTGAAAGAAAAACCATCTCAATTATTGTTGCCTAAGGCACCTACCAAAGGTTCAAAAATCTTGCTAGAGCGGATTGACTTCATTTGGCGTCGACTCAGCTTTACGCAAAAAGTGACAGCTCGAAATATCTTTCGTTACAAGCAAAGAATGTTGATGACCATTTTTGGTGTGGCAGGCTCCGTCGCTCTCTTATTTGCCGGTCTGGGGATGTCTTCTTCCATGGAAGGTATAGGAAATCGACAGTATGGAGAAATTATCAAATATGATGCTGTTATTTCGCAAAAACATCATCTCAAATCAGACGAGCAAGCAGCAATCAATCATTTATTAGCAGATAAAAAAATAGCTAAAAAGCACGGTATTTATCAAGAAACATTTACCAAAAAAATTAAAGGAGCAAAAGATGAACAATCTCTCGCGTTATTTGTGACAACAGGCAAGGATTTTTATCATTTCATAGAGTTATATGATAGTCAAAGCAAAGCGAGCTTGAACTTGTCTTCGCATGGAGCAGTCATTTCTCAGAAATTAGCAACCATTATGCATGTTTCTGTTGGAGATGTCTTTGAGGTGACTTCTGATGAGGGGAGACGCTATAAAATCAAAGTTTCTGGTATCGCTGAAATGTATGCAGGGCATTTTATATTTATGAATCAGGACTATTATCAAACGGTATTTGCTCGCAAATTCCAAGAAAATGCTTATCTGATAAAATTGAAAGATTCCTCTAGTAAAAATATACAGGATACCGCAGCAGCCTTCATGAAATTAACAGGTGTGCGAGCAGTAGTACAAAATACAGGCATTTTGGAGCAAATTGATGTCATTGTCAAATCTCTTGGCTTTGTAATGCAGATTTTAACCTTTGCCTCTATTTTACTAGCCATTGTGATTCTTTATAACTTGATGAACATCAATATTGCGGAGCGGATTCGAGAATTATCAACGATTAAAGTATTGGGGTTCCATAATAAGGAAGTCACATTTTATATTTATCGAGAAACCATTCTTTTGTCTGTTATTGGTATTATCGTAGGCTTGTTTTTGGGGAATATCTTACATCGCTCCCTTTTAGAGACGATTGCCCCAGACGCCTTTCTGCTCAATCCGGCAGTATCGGTATTTGTCTATCTTGTACCAGTCTTTTCTATCATCATGATTTTGATTGTCTTAGGCTTTATGGTCAATGCAATATTGAGGCGTATTGACATGTTGGAAGCGTTGAAGTCGGTAGATTGATGAGGCAGTAAAACTTTCACTCAAACTTGGGAGTGGAAGTTTTTTCTTGGTTTGTTATAATATTTTTATAAAGGACAGACGAAACGGTACAATGAAACGAAAAATTGCTTTATTATCAGATATTCATGGAAATGTAACGGCATTAGAAGCTGTTTTGGCGGACGCTAAAAAGGAACAGGTGACCGATTACTGGTTTTTGGGAGATTTGTTGGCGCCGGGAACGGGGCGAAGGAAGATTCTTGACTTAATGGCTACTTTGCCAATCAGTCTCCAAGTGCGGGGAAATTGGGAGGATAGCATTTGGAATGCCCTTCATGGGAAATTAGACATTAGTCGCCCTAGTCATCTCTATATGATTTGTTTGTGCCAGTATCTTTTGGAAAAAGTCACGCCTGAAGAACTGAACCGACTGCATGAATTGCCTTTGCAGCTTTTGACAAAAGTTGGCGATTTAGAAATCGCTGTGACTCATCATTTGCCAGATAAAAATTGGGGCCGAGAGTTGATTCACATTGGTCAACAAGAGAACTTTGATCGCCTGTTTGAAGGAAATCATTGTGCAATTGCCATTTATGGTCATATTCATCAGCAATTTCTTCGTTATGCGACGGGTGGACAGATGATTATCAATCCAGGCTCTATCGGTCAGCCTTTCTTTCTAGATGCTTGTTTGCGAAAGGATCTGCGAGCTCAGTATGCTATTTTAAAAATTGATGAACAAGGCTTAGCAGAGGTTGACTTTAGGCGAGTTGCTTATGACGTAAACAAAGAATTGGAACTGGCGAGAACATTGAAGTTACCTTATTATGAAGTGTATTACGAAAGTCTAGTCAATGGGATTCATCACACCCATAACCATGATTTACTTCGAGCAATTAGTGAGCGAGAAGACTATGTTGCGCAGCTTAAGGAGTTTTTTAGACGTAATATATGAAGTCACAACGTAAATAAAGTATATGAGTAATAGAAGCAGCAAATGAAAGGAGTTTAACATGCAAATTTCGAGTCGTTTTACCATTGCTACGCACATGTTGACTGTTATAGCACTAGAATGTCAAGAGCACAAAGTAACGAGTGATGTTCTAGCAGCTAGCGTTGGAGGGGAGGAGCTATCATTATGAGAGATTTAAAAGACATTACCCTCTTGGATGTCTATCAAGCAGTAGAATGCCTAGGCAAATCTGGACAACTCTTTAGCTTTCATGAGCATCCTAATCCATCTTGTCCCATTGGCAGAAATATTCATTTAGTTTTAGATGATAAATTAGCAGAAATTCAAGCAGCAATGGAAAAAGAATTGAGTAAAACCAGTCTTGCAGATGTCGTTGCATCCGCCCAAGAAGAGATACAAAAACAATCCGTTTCGTGAGAAATGGATTGTTTTTTGGAGAAAAAGAGGAGCTAAAAATAACAGTTGATTTCATAATCAAGAAAAACTTGCTGATAATCATAGAGGTCTTCCGGATGTAGAGCTTGCACATTTTCCATTTCATAAGAACGTTTTAGTAATTTATATTTATTTTCACCGAATTGATGAAAAGGTAAGAGTTGTACTTGGTCAATAGATAATTTTTTAAATAAAATAGCAAATTGTTCGGCATCTTCTAGAGAGTCATTAAAGCTAGGGATAACAGGAATACGCAGGACAATGGTTTTTTGTTGCGAAAAAGCATAATGAATATTTTTGATAATTAGTTCATTTTTGACCCCTGTGACTTTGCGGTGATTGATGGTGTTGTAATGTTTTAAGTCAGTATAGATAAAATCTACATACTGGAGCAAATCAACGAATTTGTTATGATCTACAAAGGCTGTCGTTTCAATCGCTGTATGGATACCTTTTTCTTTGGCAGCTTTAAGGATTGCTTTGGCAAATTCAAACTGAGCAAAAATTTCTCCGCCAGACAAGGTCAGGCCTCCACCTGATTCTTCATAAAATTCTCTATCTTTGAGAACTTCTTTGATAATCTCTTCAACGCTTTTTTCCTCTCCCATGGTGATAGTCTTTTTGCTAGAAGCGTCTAACATGGGCTCAGGTTTAAATTTCTGAGATTCTGGATTGGCACACCAAGGACAGCGTAAGGGACAGCCTTTTAGAAAAACAGTTGTCCGAATTCCTGGTCCGTCGTGAATACTAAAATGTTGAATATTAAAGATGATTCCTTTTTCTGCACTCATGATGTACACTCTTTTCTTGCTTATTTTTTTTTATTATACCAAACAAACGAAAGAAAAACAATTACGAATGAAACTATTTTTTATTTTATTTATTCCTTAAATTCTGTTAAAATAAAGAATGAGGTGAATAAAATGGAACGTTTAGATGAAATCGTTAAGCTCGTTTCGGAGTTTGAAAAAATTGATGTTAATACTTTATCTGATAAATTAAAAGTTTCTAAAGTAACGATTCGGAAAGATTTGGATAAGCTGGAAATGAAAGGCTTACTTCATCGGGAGCACGGTTATGCGGTCTTAAATAGTGGTGATGACTTGAATGTCCGGCTTTCTTTTCATTATGATACCAAGCGAAAGATAGCACAAGAAGCGGCAAAAATTGTTGCAGACAATGAAACGATTATCATTGAATCTGGTTCAACTTGTGCTCTGTTAGCTGAAGAAATCTGTCGTACTAAGAAGAATGTGAAAATTATTACAAATTCTTATTTTATCGCAGACTATGTGAGAAAAGTAGATTCTTGCAAGATTATCTTGCTAGGCGGTGAATTTCAGAACGATTCGCAAGTTACGGTCGGTCCTTTGCTTAAGGAAATGATTCAATTTTTCCATGTAGAACATGCTTTTGTAGGGACTGATGGCTATGATGAAGAGCTTGGTTTTACAGGTAAGGATTTAATGCGTAGCGAAGTGGTGCAATATATGTCGGAAGCATCTGATAAAATGATTGTGTTAACAGATTCGAGTAAATTTGATAAAAGAGGGACTGTCAAGCGTTTTGGTTTGAAACAGGTTTCGCAGGTGGTAACGGATCAAGCTATTCCGACAGCCGCAGTTCAACGCCTAAAAGCAGCCAATATAAAATTGACTCTAGTCTGATAAGTAGAGGGAGATAAGATGAAAAGTGAAAGAAAAAGGCTATTAGCTAAGATTGCTTATCTTTATTATGTAGAGGAGAAAAGTCAGGCAGAAATTGCAGCAGAGACAGGGATTTATCGGACAACTGTGAGTCGTATGCTGGCTGAAGCTAAAAAGGAAGGCATTGTCAAAATCGAGATTGAAGCCTTTGATACTCGTTTGTTTCATTTAGAAAATGTAGTGAAAGAGAAGTATGGGTTAAAAGGACTTGAAATCGTAGCAAATCAAGTGGATGATTCACCTTCTGATTTGGAGCAGCGGTTAGCTCAATCAGCGGCAGGAATGCTTCGGGGGATGATTGATGACAATGCTAAAGTTGGATTTTCATGGGGAAAGAGTCTTAGTCTCTTGGTAGAACACTCGGGCAGTCGGCACTTGAATAATGTGCATTTTTTTCCATTGGCTGGCGGACCTAGCCATATTCATGCTCGTTATCATGTTAATACCCTCATTTACAGTATGGCTAATAAATACCATGGGGATTGTCGCTTTATGAATGCGACGATTATACAGGAAGACGAGATCTTAGCAAAAGGAATTTTGTCTTCTAAATATTTTGAGGACTTAAAAAGAAGTTGGCAAGAACTAGATGTGGTTGTTGTTGGTATTGGCGGACAAGTGGATGAAAAGAATCGGCAGTGGTTGGATATGCTGACGGCTGAAGATTTTCGTACAGTGGAAAATGAAGGAGCTGTCGGAGAAATTTGTTGTCGCTTTTTTGATGAAAATGGTGAGTTGGTTGATGAACAGTTGCAAAATCGAACGGTTGCTATTTCTTTAGATTATTTAAAAACAGTTCCTCACAGTCTGGCTTTTGCCTATGGTCGTCAAAAAGCTGCCGCTATTTTGGCGGTTTTACGTGCTGGGTATGTCAACCATTTAGTTACAGATGAAGCAACTATTTTAAAAGTGTTGGAATTGGATAATAGTGCAGTTAATTAGTAGTTTATAACAGTTCTCCTTTTCCTCGTTATTTCATCTTCAAAAGGTCAAGAATAATGATTCTGACCTTTTTTATTTCACTTGATAAGCACAAATGTGCGATAAATATAAAAAAAGAGAATTTGTTCAGTGATATATTGACGGAATAAGAGAAAGATGATAAATTTGAGTTACAAACAAAAATAAAACGCTTTCAAATAAAAGAAAGATATATTTTGTAAATAAAAATAGGAGTAACGTTAAATATGGAAGTGATTGTAGCTGATCAAATCATTATGGGGTTAATCTTGCATGCTGGGGATGCCAAACAGCATATTTACCAAGCTTTATCATTAGCAAAAAATGGTGAGTTTGAAAAGTGTAATGAGTATCTAGAATTGGCAGATCAGGCATTATTAGAAGCTCATAATCTTCAAACGGAGTTTTTGGCACAGGAAGCGGGGGGAACAAAGACAGAAATTACAGCTTTGTTTGTCCACTCTCAGGATCATTTGATGACCAGTATTACAGAAATTAATCTTATCAAGGAAATCATTGACTTGAGAAAAGAATTACAAGTGAAAAAATAAATCATCAGGAGGATGAAGATATGATCAAAATTGGGTTGTTTTGTGCAGCAGGTTTTTCAACAGGAATGTTGGTCAATAATATGAAAATAGCTGCGAAAGAAGCTGGTTTAGAGGTTGAGATTGATGCTTATTCTCAGGCCAAGTTAGCAGATTATGCACCAAACTTGGATGTTGCTTTGTTAGGACCACAAGTAGCTTATACTTTGGATAAGTCAGCTGCCATTTGCGAAGAGAACCATATTCCAATTGCGGTTATTCCAATGGCGGATTATGGCATGCTAGATGGTAAAAAAGTATTGAATCTCGCTTTGGGGCTTTTGGAACAAAAACAAGGAGCTTAGTTATGGCTAAAGTAGATACTCAAAAAATTATTACGCCGATTATGAAATTTGTCAATATGCGCGGTATTATTGCCTTAAAGGATGGTATGTTGGCAATTCTGCCCTTGACAGTTGTTGGAAGTATCTTTCTGATTGTAGGACAGTTACCATTTGAAGGCCTCAATCAGGCGATTGCAGGCATTTTCGGGAAAAATTGGACCGAGCCATTTATGCAGGTTTACTCAGGAACTTTTGCGATTATGGGTTTGATTTCCTGTTTTTCTATAGGATATTCTTATGCTAAAAATAGTGGTGTAGAGCCTCTGCCGGCAGGTGTGTTATCTGTGTCTTCTTTCTTCATTCTTTTAAAATCTTCTTATATTCCAGAAAAAGGTGAAGAAATTACAGACGCGATTGCCAAGATTTGGTTTGGCGGTCAGGGGATTATTGGAGCCATTATTATTGGTTTGGTTGTCGGTAGTATCTATACCATGTTTATTCAAAAACATATTGTTATTAAGATGCCAGAGCAAGTTCCTCAAGCAATCGCCAAGCAATTTGAGGCTATGATTCCAGCTTTTGTGATATTCTTCCTTTCCATGGTAGTCTATATTCTTGCTAAAATGCTGACAAAGGGTGGTACTTTTATCGAAATGATTTACGGTGTGATTCAAGTACCGCTGCAAGGATTGACTGGTTCCCTTTACGGTGCAATCGGTATTGCCTTTTTCATCTCTTTCCTATGGTGGTTTGGTGTACACGGACAATCTGTTGTCAATGGTGTAGTGACCGCTCTCTTACTTTCAAATCTGGATGCTAATAAAGCCTTGCTTGCTGCTGGAAAGTTATCTGTTGGAAAAGGTGCTCACATTGTCACTCAGCAATTCTTGGATAGTTTCCTTATTTTGTCTGGTTCTGGTATTACTTTTGGTTTGGTGGTAGCCATGCTCTTTGCAGCTAAGTCTAAACAATACAAAGCACTAGGAAAGGTTGCTGCTTTTCCAGCAATCTTTAATGTCAATGAACCAGTTGTGTTTGGGTTTCCAATTGTTATGAATCCCGTCATGTTCTTGCCTTTTATTCTTGTACCTGTTTTAGCGGCTGTAATTGTTTATGGTTCTATAGCAATTGGCTTTATGCAGCCATTTTCAGGGGTGACCTTGCCATGGAGTACACCAGCTATTATTTCTGGTTTCTTAGTAGCAGGATGGCAGGGTGCTCTCATCCAAGTTGTCATTTTAGCTATGTCCACTCTCATCTATTTCCCATTCTTTAAATTCCAAGACAATCTTGCTTACAGTAATGAACTGAAAGCGGAAGGATAAACTACATTGTATCACTGTAAAGAAATTATTTTAACGTTGATTGAGCACAAATGTGCAAAAAATCTTTAATTCGATAATTGATTATAGATGATTGAATTTTTGCATCTTGCATGCTACAATAGTTACGAAAGAAATAAAAATAATTTCATAAGAAAGGTTGTGCTGTGATGCCTAATGTAAAAGAAATAGAAAAAACGACGATACAAACAAGTTATTTTGGTAGTTTAACGGACCGAATGAACAAGTATCGGGAAGATGTGCTGGACAAGAAACCTTATATTGATGCTGAACGTGCTGTTCTTGCAACAAGAGCTTATCAAGAGCATAAAGAAAAGCCAAATGTTCTGAAGCGTGCTTATATGCTTAAGGAAATTTTGGAAAATATGACGCTTTATATTGAAGATGAGACCATGATTGTTGGAAATCAGGCTTCATCTAATAAAGATGCACCTATTTTCCCAGAGTATACTTTAGAATTTGTACTCAATGAATTAGATCTTTTTGAAAAGCGTGATGGCGATGTTTTCTATATTACAGAGGAAACGAAAGAACAAATCCGGAGCATCGCTCCCTTCTGGGAAAACAATAACCTCCGTGCTAGAGCTGGGGCTTTACTTCCAGAAGAAGTTCAGGTTTATATGGAAACTGGCTTCTTTGGCATGGAAGGAAAGATGAACTCTGGTGATGCTCACTTGGCAGTCAACTATCAAAAATTGCTTCAATATGGTTTGAAAGGTTTTGAGGAAAAAGCTCGGGCAGCTAAGGAGGCCTTGGATTTGACAGATCCGGCTAGTATTGATAAATATCATTTCTATGATTCCATTTTCATTGTAGTGGATGCTGTGAAAGCTTATGCGGATCGTTTTGTCAAATTAGCTCAAGATATGGCAGAGTCTGCAAGCCCAGAGCGCCGTCAGGAATTATTGGAAATTGCTCGAATTTGCTCCAAAGTGCCTTACGAACCAGCGGAAACGTTTGCTGAAGCTATTCAGTCTGTCTGGTTTATCCAGTGTATTTTACAGATTGAGTCTAATGGTCACTCCCTCTCTTATGGGCGCTTTGACCAATACATGTATCCTTATGTTAAGTCGGACTTGGAAGCTGGTCGCGAGACGGAAGAAAGCATTGTCGAACGCTTAACCAATCTTTGGATTAAGACGATTACGATCAATAAAGTACGCAGTCAGGCTCATACTTTCTCATCTGCTGGTAGTCCTTTGTATCAAAATGTGACAATTGGTGGACAAACACGTGATAAAAAAGATGCTGTAAATCCCCTTTCATATCTGGTTTTGAGATCTGTTGCACAGACGCATTTGCCACAGCCGAACTTAACAGTTCGCTACCATGCTGGTCTAGATGCTCGTTTTATGAACGAATGCATAGAAGTTATGAAACTAGGTTTTGGAATGCCTGCTTTCAATAATGACGAGATTATTATTCCGTCCTTTATTGCCAAAGGCGTTTTGGAAGAAGATGCATACGACTACAGTGCTATCGGCTGTGTGGAGACAGCTGTGCCAGGTAAATGGGGTTATCGTTGCACGGGAATGAGCTATATGAATTTTCCTAAGGTGCTTCTCATCACTATGAACGATGGAATTGATCCCGCATCTGGCAAGCGTTTTGCACCAAGCTTTGGTCATTTTAAAGACATGAAGAGCTTTGCTGAGTTGCAAACGGCTTGGGACAAGACTTTGCGTCACTTGACTCGTATGAGTGTCATCGTGGAAAATTCTATCGACCTGTCTCTTGAAAGAGAAGTGCCGGATATCCTCTGCTCAGCTTTGACAGATGATTGTATCGGACGCGGTAAGCATTTGAAAGAGGGGGGAGCTGTCTATGACTATATTTCTGGTCTCCAAGTCGGTATTGCCAATCTATCAGACTCACTAGCAGCCATCAAGAAGCTAGTCTTTGAAGAAGGAAAACTGACTCCAGCTGAACTCTGGCATGCGCTTGAAACGGACTATGCAGGTGAGCGTGGCAAGGAGATTCAAGAGATGTTGATTTCTGATGCACCGAAATATGGTAATGATGATGATTACGCTGATAAGCTGGTGACTGATGCTTATGATATTTATGTGGATGAAATTGCTAAATATCCAAATACCCGTTATGGACGCGGTCCAATTGGCGGTATCCGCTATTCAGGAACATCTTCTATTTCAGCCAATGTTGGTCAAGGTCGCGGTACTTTGGCGACACCAGATGGCCGCAATGCAGGAACACCGCTCGCTGAAGGCTGTTCTCCATCTCACAATATGGACAAGAATGGTCCGACTTCTGTATTGAAATCTGTTTCTAAATTGCCGACAGATGAAATTGTTGGGGGCGTTCTGCTCAATCAAAAAGTGAATCCTCAGACCCTGTCTAAGGAAGAAGATAAAATTAAATTGATTGCTTTACTTCGTACGTTCTTTAACCGTTTGCACGGTTATCATATTCAATACAATGTTGTTTCTAGAGAAACCTTGATTGATGCGCAAAAGCATCCTGAAAAACACCGTGATTTGATTGTGCGTGTTGCAGGATATTCGGCATTCTTCAATGTACTCTCCAAAGCAACACAAGATGATATTATCGGACGTACAGAACACACATTATAAAAGAGGTCCAGTTTATGGAATTCATGCTTGATACATTAAATGTAGAAGAAATAAAAAAATGGTCGCAAGTTCTCCCCTTGGCAGGAGTGACTTCTAACCCGACCATCGCTAAAAAAGAGGGGGAGATTGATTTCTTTAAACGTATCCAAGAAGTTAGAGAAATTATTGGGGAAGCTCCTTCCATTCATATTCAGGTTGTTGCCAAAGATTATCAGGGAATTTTAAAAGATGCCGCTGAAATTCGCAAGCATTGTAGTGGAAATGTGTTTGTCAAAGTACCTGTAACCCCTGAAGGTTTAGCCGCTATAAAGGTTTTAAAAGCAGAAGGTTACAAGATTACGGCAACTGCTATTTATACCATTTTCCAAGGTTTATTAGCCATTCAAGCAGGCGCAGATTATTTAGCCCCTTATTATAACCGTATGGAAAATTTGAACATTGATTCAGATGCAGTTATTGGCCAATTGGCGGATGCGATTGCAGTAGAAGGTTCATCTAGCAAAATTTTAGCAGCTTCCTTTAAAAATGTAGGACAAGTCAACAAGGCTTTTGCTGATGGTACCCATGCTATTACAGCAGGTGCAGATGTCTTTGAATCAGCTTTTGCTATGCCGTCTATTTCAAAGGCAGTAGATGATTTTGCAGCAGATTGGTCATTCATTCATGGTCAAAAGTACATCTAATCTCCATTTTTGCGTAGGAAGAGGTATTTTATGAGAACTTTTGCAAGCCCTTCTCGCTATATTCAAGGTGAAGATGCCTTATTTGAAAATGCAAAACAGATTTTGAACTTAGGAAACCATCCAGTTTTGCTTTGTGACAACACTGTTTATCAAATTGTAGGAAAGAAGTTCCAATCCTGTCTTACTCGCTATGGACTTCATATATTGCATGTCAGTTTTAATGGTGAAGCTTCGGATAATGAAATCAATCGGGTAGCTGCTTTAGCTGAAAAAGATGGAGCAGATCTAGTGATTGGTCTTGGTGGTGGAAAAACAATTGACAGTGCTAAGGCAATTGCAGATTTATTGGGAAATCCCGTCGTGATTGCACCGACTATTGCTTCGACAGATGCACCAACATCAGCTCTTTCAGTAATTTATACTGAGGAAGGAGCATTTGAAAAATATATTTTTTACACCAAGAACCCAGATCTTGTTCTAGTAGATTCAAAGGTCATTGCTCAAGCTCCAAAGCGCTTGTTGGCTTCTGGAATTGCAGATGGTTTAGCGACTTGGGTTGAAGCGCGTGCGGTTATGCAGGCAAATGGAGAGACCATGCTGGGACAAAGACAGACTTTAGCAGGCGCAGCTATTGCTCAAAAATGTGAAGAAACTCTTTTTGCAGATGGTTTACAAGCACTGGCTGCTTGTGAGGCGCAGGTGGTAACACCAGCTCTTGAGCATATCATTGAGGCTAATACGCTTCTCAGCGGTGTTGGTTTTGAAAGTGGTGGATTGGCTGCTGCTCATGCCATTCACAATGGATTTACAGCTCTGACTGGTGATATTCATCATCTGACTCATGGAGAAAAAGTAGCTTATGGAACGCTAACACAGCTCTTTCTTGAAAACCGTCCAAAAGAGGAGTTGGAAAAATATATTCGTTTCTATCAGAAAATTGGTATGCCTACGACTTTGGTAGAAATGCATTTAGAAAATGCCAGCTATGATGATTTGCTCAAGGTTGGTAAGCAAGCTACTATTGAAGGTGAAACCATTCATCAGATGCCGTTTAAGATTTCAGCATCTGATATTGCAGGTGCTATCCTAGCAGTCGATCGTTATGTAAACTCCTTATAAAAATAAAAAGAAACAAGTCCGATTAGATTGGACTTGTTTTTTCGTGTAGTGATAGCTAAAAGTTTTAATCAGAAATAATAAACGCCTGATGCACATTGAAAATGTTATAATGATAATAAATGTGAGAAATAAATGCAAACTAGTGGAGGACAGATTGAGTAAAAAATTAGAAAACATGAGTTTAGAAGAATTATGGCAGTTGTTTCCCATATTTCTTGTAAAACATAATAAAGAATGGGCGGATTGGTATGATGAGGAAGCAACTGCTATTTTGTCCCTGATACCAGCTAAATATATAGTAAGAATATTTCATATTGGTAGTACTGCGGTTCAAAATATATGGGCAAAGAATATAGTAGATATATTACTTGAGGTTCGATTAGCAGAAGAACTAGAAATAGTGAAAAATATTCTTGTTGAAAATAATTGGCTATGCATGAGTCAAAGTACACGACGAATCTCATTAAATAAAGGATACACGGAGCAAGGTTTTGCAGAAAAAGTCTTTCATCTTCACATTAGAGTTGTCGGAGATAACGATGAACTGTACTTCAGAGATTACTTACGTGAGAATCATAATGTAGCGAAAGAATATGAACATTTAAAGCTGAACTTATGGAAGAAATTTGAACATGATAGAGACGGCTACACTGATGCAAAGTGTAAGTTTATTAAACGATATACTAAAATTGCAAAAGAAAAATTTATAGGAAGATATTAAAATAGGTACGAGCGCTGTGATCGTGCTTTTTTACTTGCTTGAAATGTGGTAAAATGGATGTAACTAAAATATGAAACGAGTATAAAATGGCGAAAAAATCAAACGCAAATATTGGATTTGAAAAAGAGGTAGTGTATGCGATTTATATTGAAAATTATCTTATTCCCGATTAGTCTTATCTTATCAATTTTGACAACTTTTCTGACATTCTTGCTTGGCATAGGAACGGTGTTGTTGTATATCGTTATGATGTTGCATATTTGGAGCATTAGCTTCTTTCAATCAAGGAGAAGTCGGAATAGGCATATCAGGATTGATTATCGGCTTCCTATTTAGTCCTTACAGGCTTCCGATGATAGGAGAAACAGTGATAGCGTTTATCAAATTGATAAATGATAAGATTAGGGCGATATAGATAGATTGGAATTTGGAGGGGGATAATCAAGGTGAATGAAATTAATGAATATGTTCGCGATAGTTTTTCTAAATCCGGTGATATTGTCATAAAATCTATGATGGGCGGATACCTTGTATATTTTAATGGTAAGCTGATAGGTGACATTTGTAATAATGAACTGTTTTTAAAGAGAACGCCGACATCGGACAGACTGCTTGCAGATTCCGAACTGCGTTATCCGTATGAAGGTTCAAAAACCTTGATGCATGTATTTGATAGTTTTGATGATAAGGCTCTAATTCTGGAACTTCTGGATGGTATGTATGCTGAACTTCCGGAAAAGAAACCTGCGAAAGCCAGATGAGAAAGACAAATCTTAATTTATTAGATGAAAGTTAATTAGAAATTATGGAGGTAGTAATGAATAAGATTACTTGTATTTGTTTAGGTGTTAGCGATATGGAAAAGTCAATAAAGTTTTACAGAGATGGTTTAGGATATAAGACTGACTGTAAAGAAAATAATCCACAGGTATGTTTTTTCAATACTCCAGGAACAAAATTTGAACTATTTCCTTTAGAACAATTGGCAAAAGATATTGATGAAAATAACCCACCAAAGAGAAATGGATTTTCTGGAATTACATTAGCGTACAATGTTGAACAAAAAGAAGATGTTGATAGTGTAATTGAATTAGTACAAAATGCTGGTGGAAGAATTGTAAAAGAACCGCAAGACACTTTTTGGGGTGGATATCACGCCTATTTTTCTGATTTAGATGGATATTACTGGGAAGTTGCATGGGGACCAAATTTTAAGTTTGACAAAAATGGACTATTGAAATTTTAGTAATTAAAGAAGATATAAAAAATGGCTTCAAGCAAAGAATACTTAGACTTTATTTTAGAACAAGTATCTGAATTAGATAATATTAGTTATAGAGCTATGATGGGAGAATTTATTATCTATTATAATGGAAAAATTATTGGCGGAATACATGATGATAGATTACTTGTTAAACCTGTGCAGATATGCCAAATGTAGTGTATGACTTGCCGTATGATGGAGCAAAAGAAATAATTCTTGATTATAGTAGAATTTTGAACGAAAAAATTCAATTATGATAGAGTTAAAAAATGACCTTGTCCCTCTTGAACGAGGGAGCAAGGTCATTTTTGTTATCTCAGTATTCATTTGATAAGAAATTGTTTATTTCATCGTAGGGAACAACAATACGTCACGAATAGAAGTGACATCTGTCAACAGCATAATCAAGCGGTCAATTCCAATTCCGAGACCTCCAGTTGGTGGCATGCCGTATTCAAGAGCTTCTACGTAATCGTAGTCGATACCAGTTGCTTCATCATCTCCGAGTTCCTTGGCTTTAGCTTGCGCTTCAAAACGCGCTAATTGGTCGATTGGGTCGTTCAACTCGGTAAAGGCGTTGGCAAATTCACGTCCAACGATAAAGAGTTCAAAGCGGTCTGTAAAGCGTGGGTCATCAGCATTTTTCTTAGCAAGAGGTGAAACTTCAACTGGATGCCCATAGATAAATGTAGGTTGAATCAAGGTATCCTCAACAAAATCTTCAAAGAAAGCATTGATAATGTGACCGACTGTAAAATGCTTTTCAACCGTTACATGGTGTTCCTTAGCTAGTGCAGTGGCCTCTTCGAGAGTCATTTCTTTCCAGAAATCAATGCCAGTTTGTTCTTTAATGGCTTCTAGCATGTGTTTACGTGCAAACTTGCGACCGATAAAGATTTCAGTACCTTGATAAGGGACACTTTCGGCATCTGTAACAGCTTTAGCTGCACTTTGGATAATCCCTTCTGTCAAGTCCATGATATCTTCAAAGTCTGCGTAAGCCTGATAAGCCTCGATTGTAGTGAACTCAGGATTATGAGTAGCGTCCATACCTTCATTACGGAAAATGCGTCCCATTTCATAGACACGCTCCATACCACCAACAATTAGACGTTTTAAGTGCAATTCAGTCGCGATACGAAGCACCATATCAATATTTTGCGCATTGTGATGGGTGATAAACGGACGAGCAGCAGCACCACCAGCTTCATTATGTAGCACAGGCGTTTCAACTTCAAGGAATCCTTGATTGTCAAGATAGCGACGGATTTCAGAAACGATGCGGCTACGAGTCACGAAGCGTTCAAAGCTTTCACGATTGGAAATCAAATCCAAATAACGTTTACGATAAATCGTTTCAACGTCTGTTAGTCCATGGAATTTTTCAGGCAATGGACGAAGTGCTTTAGAGAGGTGTGTAATGTGAGTTGCTTTAATCGAAAGCTCTCCCATATCTGTACGCATAACCTCACCTTCAATACCAAGGAAGTCACCAATATCTGCTTTTTTGAAAATTTGATAATTTTCTTCACCAACAGTATCTTTTCTGACGTAGATTTGAATTTGCCCTTCGCGGTCTTGGATATGAGCAAAACCGACTTTTCCTTTACCACGCTTGGTCATAAGGCGGCCAGCAATTGTAGCAGTTTCAGCTAATTCGTGCAGTTCTTCTTTTGTTTTATCATTATATTTTTCTTTTAATTGGGCAGAATCTGCGGTACGTTCAAAACGTTTACCAAATGGGTCAATGCCTTGTTCTGCTAAAGCAGCCATTTTTTCACGACGAATCAGCTGCTGGTCATTTAATTCTTCAATATGTTCAGTAGTCATATTCTTCCTCCTAAAGTTTACCTTCCTCATTCTATCATAAATAAGGCAGAAATTCACCTATAAATAAAGAAAAAACCGTGATTTTATACGCTCACGGTTTCAATTGTTTTTAAGTGATCAACATTGTTCCAATCAAGAAGTGTAAAATGTTCAAAATCTTGTGTTTCAAGAATAGTGACACTTCCATTGGCAAGGCCTCCCTGCTGACGCAGTTGAGCAAAGTCATAGCCTAATAACAAACGTAAAGAAGCGGTTAAATTCGCTCCATGACCAACAAAAAGAAGATTTTCATAAGATTGTCCTTTTTGTGATTTAATGAAGTCTATTGTACGTCGTGTAGTATTATAGACCGATTCTGCACCAAAAATAGAGTTGTTGAATTTTGCCAAATTATGACGAAAAGCTTGCATCTGATGAGGATAGATGGCGGTAATTGTAGAGATTTTCTGTCCTTCTAGGGAGCCAAGCTGCCATTCGCGTAGCTCTGTATGTGGTTCAACAACTGATGAATATTGATTTTCACTACAGATGATCTGTGCAGTTGCCATTGCGCGTGGTAAATCACTTGAAAAAATCTTGTCAAATTTAATGTAAGCCATGTGTTTTCCAAGCAAGTGCAATTCTTCAATAGAAGTCTCAAGCAGCGGTGAATCACCATTAGCTCCTTGAAAGCGCCCTTCTAAATTCCATTGAGTTTTTCCGTGTCGAACGAAGTAGAGTTTCATACAGTTCCCTTTCTATTTTGAATCCTCTTTTATGTCTGCAAAGGTTGCCTCGACAAAATTTGCTAATTCCTTTGCGTTTATTTCAATACTGTGTCCTAATTCTCCAGCTGAGACAATAATAGTCTCGCGTGTTAAAGCTGAATTGTCAATGTAAATAGGAAAGTGGTGTTTTTGCCGAATGCCGACAGGATTATTTGCGCCATGGATATAACCCGTTGTTTTTTCCAACTCCTTTTGCGGAATCATGCTGACTTTTTTGTTGCCAGATATTTTAGCTAGTTTTTTTTCTGCAAGGTGTTTTGTTATGGGCACAATTCCAATGACTGTTCCTGTTTTATCACCTGTTAGAGCTAAAGTTTTATAAATTTGTGAGCGCTCTATTTCTTCAGGTAATTGTCCTTCTAAAGCATTAATTTGGAGGCCTTTGTGAGGAATTTTTGCTTTTGTTAAAATTTGCTCTACAAGAGTTTTCTTAATTTTTGTTTTTTTAGCCATTATTTATACTTTTCCTCCAATTGGCTCATCCAAGCGCCCAGCCAAGTTCCCAAACCAAAGAAGAAGGCAGCAGTAACTAAAGTGATGATAGAAGTATTAGCATAATGAATACTTTCACTGTTCCCAGGATTTGGTACCAAGATGAGAATGGTACTCGACAAGACAATACCGATGATAAAATGATATACTCGAGAATGATAATTTTCCAAAGCATAGTGCATAGATTTGGAAAAAATCACAAATGCGAGGAGACCGCCAATTCCGATTGGTAAAAAGGTTCCCAAAATATCTAAAGATTTAAAACCGATTAGCATAGGAGAATACAGTCCCAAAATTAAGAGCAAATTTGAAGGACTTAATCCTGGAACGAGAATTCCCAGTGCGATAAGGGCACCAGCTAAAATAAAAGTCAAGAAATTTGCTGGCAATGTTCCGACTAAACTATTGAGGAAATAAATGCAAATCCCAGAGATGAAAAAAGTGGCTACGAACCAAATAACATCAGTTCGGTCGCGATCAGATTCTCTGGTAGATTCGTTTAGCAAACTTGGAGTCGTACCGATAATCGCTCCTGCAAATCCCCATAAAACAATGATTTTATAATGCTCTAAGAGATATTCAACTGGCAGGGAAAATAGTGCAATCCCTAAAACTATTCCAATACCAACAGGTAAAAAATAGAGTACATTTTCACGAAAATTCTCTTTTATATGCGCTAAAAAATAAATCATCCGCTCGTAAATCCCCAAAATAGTGGCTAAAACTCCACCAGATACCCCAGGGAGAATAAATCCTAGCGCGATGACAATTCCCTTAAAAATTCTGATTAACCAAGAAATCATTCATTACTCCCTAAACTTTTCTTTGTTAGTCATTATAACATATTTAGAAACAAGAAAGTAGTGATAACTAGACGAGAAGAAAAGAAAAACTCTGCAAAGTTTTCGATTCAAACTATTACAGAGTTATTATTTTCCATTACCAAATAATTTTTTAAATGTTTTTGTCTGATTTTTTAAAGGAGATAGCTGATTAAGATCGACATCATGTGCAAAACCACCAATTGAGCCTTGTGATGTGTATTGATGTAAATCGTATTTTAAGTCTGTCTTAGGGGCAGTGTTGTAATAACCGTCATTATAGCCGTAAGTTGGAATCCAAATAGCTGTGAATTTCTTAGTTGAGATACTGTGTTCTTCAAGGAAATAGGTTCCGACATAAATCCCGATGTTCTTAGCACCCAATGATGATAACTTAGCGCGAAAAGCTTCAACACCAGCATTCATGTTCTCCATAGTTTTTTCTTCAACATCTAGCCAGTAGTAGGTCGGTTTGTATTTTGAAGCAGCTTTATAAAAACTTTCGGCAGCTTTTTGCATTTCTTTCTTGTTGCTACCTGCCACATAAGCATAGACAGCGACAGGAATATTTCGTTTTTGAAATTCTTCTATGTGGCGTTGATAGGATTTATCAATTCCGTTTAAGTGTGTAGCTGCATTTTCTTTTTTTGCTTGTGCTCCGCTATGCACGCGTATAATGGCGCCAGAAACATTTTTTGCTAGTACGTCATAGTTAATATCACTTGGCAATTGCCAGCCGGACAAGTCAATGATTGGTTTATAGGCTTTGTCTGCTTCATCGGAATCTGAAGTATCAGTTGACTGAGAAGCAGCTGATGTTTGTGTAATAGCGTCCTTTTGCTGTTTAGTTTCCTTGTTTTCTGAATAATGCTTCGCTCCTAAAATAATCGCAATGAAGCTAACAAAGAAAACAAAGACAACAAGCGGTTTAATCCTCTTTCTCATATAATTTCATTTTAACGTAAAGTCAGATAAAAAGCAAAATAAACTAGTAGAAAATAAGTATTTGTCATCAAATTGAAATATTAAAGAAAGCGGTTTATTGGACATAATGGTGAAGAATGCTTATAAATCCTATTCATAAACTCAGTTATTGTTCTTTTTTTAGTTAAAGTTTAGCCTAGATACTGCAAGGATTTAAAAAATACCGTTCGTCAAATACTTTTTTTTTACCCTGAAAAGTGGTATAATGTTCGGTGAAAATTTAATAATATTAGGTGAACTATGAAAATTGATAAACGCCACCTGCTGAATTATTCCATTTTGATTCCTTATTTGGTTTTATCTATTTTGGGATTGATAGTTGTTTATTCAACGTCAAGTGCCACTTTAGTACAGGTAGGAGCAAATTCGCTCAGATCTGTTTTAAATCAAGGAATTTTCTGGGTAATCAGCTTACTTGCCATTGCTTTAATTTACAAAATAAAGTTAGATTTCTTAAAAGACAATCGACTGATTGTCATTGTTATTTTTGTGGAAATCTTGCTTTTAATTTTATCTCGCTTCCTTGGTGCCCGAATCAATGGTGCACATGGTTGGTTACGATTTGGTCCGATTAGTCTCCAGCCGGCTGAGTATTTAAAAATTATTCTGATTTGGTTTTTAGCACAGCGGTTTTCTCATCAGCAAGATGAAATCGCAACGTATGACTATCAGGCTTTAACACGAAATCAACTGATTCCACGCGCACTGAACGATTGGCGAATTCTGGTCGTGGTGCTCATTGGGATTGTGGCAGCGCTGCCTGACTTGGGGAATGCGACCATTCTTTTGCTGACGACCTTAATCATGGTAACGGTTAGTGGGATTGGTTATCGCTGGTTTTCAACTCTTCTTGGGATATTGGTCACTCTTTCCACAGCAGTTTTAGCAGGCATCTGGTTGATTGGTGTGGAAAAAGTTGCTCAGGTTCCTGTGTTTGGCTATGTAGCAAAACGATTTAGTGCCTTTTTTAACCCCTTTAAAGATTTATCAGGCGCAGGTCACCAGCTAGCTAATTCCTATTATGCCATGAGCAATGGCGGTTGGTTTGGCTTAGGATTAGGAAATTCTATCGAAAAACGTGGTTATTTGCCAGAAGCACAGACAGACTTCGTCTTTTCCATTGTTATTGAAGAATTTGGATTTATCGGTGCCAGCTTGATTTTAGCCCTCTTATTTTTCCTTATTTTGCGGATTATTCTTGTGGGAATTCGAGCGAAAGATCCATTTAATTCTATGATGGCTCTTGGTGTCGGTGGAATGCTACTGACACAGACGTTTGTCAATATTGGAGGAATTTCCGGTTTGATTCCTTCGACGGGTGTCACCTTCCCCTTCTTATCACAAGGTGGAAATAGTTTGTTGGTATTATCCGTAGCGATTGCTTTTGTGTTAAACATTGATGCCAATGAAAAACGAGAAAGTTTGTATAGAGAAATCGAAGAAACCAATCACGGTTTAAGAATTATTCGCTAACGTTAGATTGAGCAAAAGCTTATTGAAAGGTGTAGATTATGTCACTTCAAAAATTAGAAAATTACAACAATAAAGAAGTTATCAAAGAAGAAGTTACGATTCTGACGGACTTATTAGAAGAAGTTACAAAAAATATGCTGAGTCCTGAAACCTTTGAAAAAATCATTGCTTTAAAAGAATTAGCAGCAGCTGGAAATTATGAAGGGTTAAATGAGATTGTTCAAAGTCTATCGAACAAGGAAATGTCCTATATTTCTCGTTATTTTTCAATCCTGCCTCTTTTAATCAATATTTCAGAAGATGTGGATTTGGCTTTTGAGATTAACTATCAAAATAATGTGGGTCAAGATTATCTTGGGAAATTATCCACAACGATTGATTTGGTTGCTGAAAAGGAAAACGCTGCTGAAATTTTGGAGCATTTGAATGTGGTCCCTGTTTTAACAGCTCATCCAACTCAAGTGCAACGAACGACTATGCTGGATTTGACCAATCATATTCACGTTTTGTTGCGTAAATACCGCGATGTGCGAATGGGCTTGCTCAATGAGCAAAAATGGCACAATAATCTTCGTCGGTATATCGAAATTATCATGCGGACAGATATGATTCGTGAGAAGAAATTAAAAGTGACCAATGAAATCACCAATGTGATGGAATACTACAATAGCTCTTTCTTGCAGGCGGTGACTAATTTAACAGAAGAATACAAGCGCCTAGCCAAAAAACATGGAATTGACTTAAAAAATCCAACCCCTATTACAATGGGAATGTGGATTGGTGGCGACCGAGATGGAAATCCTTATGTTACAGCTGAAACATTGAAAAAATCCGCTTTGACCCAATGTGAAGTGATTATGAACTATTACGATACGAAAGTTGCTAATTTGTACCGTGAATTTTCTTTGTCAACAGGTATCGTAAAAGTTAGTGAAGCGGTGCAGGAAATGGCTTATCTGTCAGAAGATAATTCTATTTACCGCGAAAAAGAATTATATCGTCGAGCCTTCTACCATATTCGAACAAAACTGAAAAATACAAAGACTTACTTTATTAGCCAAATCAAAACAGAGCCACATTACCACAAAATTGAAGAATTTAAACATGATTTACTAGCTATCAAGCAGTCTCTTCTTGAAAATAAAGGCGAAGCAATGATTTCTGGTGAGTTTACTGAGTTGCTTCAAGCAGTGGAAGTATTCGGTTTTTACCTTGCTTCCATTGATATGCGACAAGATTCTAGTGTTCATGAAGCCTGCGTTGCGGAGTTATTAGCGAGCGCAGGAATTGTGGAGCATTATAGCGAGCTTTCTGAAGACGAAAAATGTCACGTTCTGCTAAATGAACTTCTCTATGATCCGCGGATTCTTTCTGCTACACATGCTAAAAAATCTGCCCTTTTGCAAAAAGAATTAGAGATTTTTCAAACGGCGCGTGAGTTGAAAGACAAGCTAGGAGATGCGGTTATTAAGCAAACCATTATTTCTCATGCTACGAGCGTGTCTGACCTTTTAGAGTTGGCTGTTATGCACAAGGAAGTTGGTCTCATTGACAAAGAATTTGCGCGTGTACAGATTGTGCCGCTCTTTGAAACCATTGAAGACTTGGATAATTCCTATGACACGATGAAGAAATACTTATCTCTTCCAATCGCTCAGAAATGGATTGCCTCTAATAACAACTATCAAGAAATCATGCTGGGCTATTCAGACAGCAATAAAGACGGTGGTTACTTATCATCCTGCTGGACTCTCTATAAAGCGCAACAGCAACTGACAGCTATTGGAGATGAATTTGGTGTAAAAATCACCTTTTTCCACGGTCGTGGTGGAACGGTTGGTCGTGGTGGCGGCCCTACTTATGAAGCTATTACCTCTCAGCCTCTCCGCAGTATCAATGACCGGATTCGCTTGACAGAGCAAGGAGAAGTCATTGGCAATAAATACGGAAATAAAGACGCTGCTTATTACAATTTAGAAATGCTGGTGTCGGCAACGATTAATCGTATGATTACCAAGAAAAAGAGCGATACCAGCACATCTAACCGCTACGAGCGCATTATGGATCAGGTAGTGGAACGAAGCTACCAAATTTATCGTGATTTGGTTTTTGGAAATGAGCATTTTTATGATTATTTCTTTGAATCAAGTCCGATCAAAGCTATTTCCAGCTTTAATATTGGTTCGCGACCGGCTGCGCGTAAAACAATTACTGAAATCGGTGGCTTGCGTGCCATTCCGTGGGTCTTTTCATGGTCGCAAAGTCGGGTGATGTTCCCTGGTTGGTATGGTGTTGGATCCAGCTTTAAAGAATTTATTGATGAAAATCCAGAAGAAAATCTTGCTTTCTTGAGAAAGATGTATAAAAATTGGCCTTTCTTCCAATCGCTTTTGTCCAATGTAGACATGGTGTTATCAAAGTCGAATATGAATATCGCCTTTGAATATGCTCAATTGTGTGAAGATAAAGAAGTACAAGAAATTTATTATACAATTTTGGATGAGTGGCAATTAACCAAGAATGTTATTCTTGCTATT
Source organism: Streptococcus sp. HMSC36C04 (assembly GCF_001839535.1). Lineage (NCBI taxonomy): Bacteria > Bacillati > Bacillota > Bacilli > Lactobacillales > Streptococcaceae > Streptococcus > Streptococcus sp. HMSC36C04. The sequence goes on from NZ_KV841598.1 coordinate 88,102, forward strand.
GAAGATTATGATGACCTGTTAGAGGAAAATCCATACTTGCGAGACAGTTTGGACTACCGCATGCGTTACTTTAACATTTTGAATTATATTCAGCTAGAACTCATCAAGCGTCAACGCCGTGGAGAATTATCCTCGGATGAAGAACGATTGATTCACATCACAATCAACGGAATTGCGACAGGACTGAGAAACTCAGGCTGATGAAGAATGAAAAATCGGATTATTTCCGATTTTTTTATATCTTTGTAACCCAAAACGCTTCCAATTCGTTATACTAGTGAAGGAAGGGGGATGAGGATATCAAACTAGATGATTATGAAAAAGTCTTGATTACCTTTGCAAAAGAAATCGTCTATTATCTGCAAGGCTCAGGCGTTCCAAAAGAGCAAGCAGAAGATGTTGTTCAGGATGTTTTTATCAAAATGCTAGAGTCTGATTTTGTCATCCCTGCTCAAAAAATGCGAGCTTGGATGTATCGTGTGTCCATTCGCCGCTATATTGATAAATACCGGCGTGATAAGCATTATATGGAAATTCTGAGACGAGATTTTTTTACAAAGGGAAATCAATTGATTGTTGAAGGATCAGACTACGACTTTCTCATGGAGGAGGTGGAAAAGTTGCCAATACGGGATAAAATCATGTTGGATCTTTATTATTTTCAAGGGTTCTCAACAGGCGAAATAGCAGAAGTGCTTCATTATTCTAAAAGCAAGGTCAAGGTTCAGCTCATGCGCAGTCGAAAGAAACTTCGACAGGTTTTGGAAAAGAAAGGATATCATCATGGAAACTTTTGAAATCGTTGCAAAGAAAAACAAAAAGCGAAATACCAAGCGGATTATCCTCTGGTCAACAACAGTAGTGGTAGTATTTTTTGGAATATATATTGGTGCTCGTATGATTACGGGAAAACTCATCAGCAACCAAGCTTGGAAGGTAGTCAATGAGGTACAACTAGTTGAAAGCGTTGCCTTTCCTAATATTGAAACGTATACCTGGTCTGCTAATGGTGGGGACATGCTCCATGGTGGTATTAAAGGTAGACAAGCTAAAGATATTTATGGAATTCCACTCGACTATGGTGAATATAAGGCAGATTTTGGAATTTTTAATATCAATCGAGGAATCCTTTTTCATGCAAATTCTGGCAGATATACAGAATCTGGGGCAACTATTCAAATAGAAAATAACCAAAAAGTGCCACAATTCTACAATAAAGATGTGAAAGAGGAGAAAGGAGAATCTGTCCATGAACCAACCCAAGAACTTCCTTATATCAAAGAAATGAAAAATCAACTGGTAGAAGTGGCTCTGACCTTTGATAAACCATATAGTTTAAAAGAAATTCGGGCTATGATACCTAAGAATCTAAAGACCAATTGGTATTGGATTGGTACAAATTCAACAAGCGATCCAAGTTGGTGGCAACCAAGTAATCTATACGGCACAAGTCCAGATTATCTAACGAAAAAAGAATATGTTCACAAAAAGGAAGCAGAAGAAGCTATTAAAAATCTCAAAGAAGGAGAGAGACTGAGTAACAGACTTGCCCAAATGAAAGATGTAGATGGATTCTTGGTTAATCTGAAGAAATATATTAAAAGTGGATTTGGAAAAAGTACCTACAATAATGTAACTCCGTCAGATGATATTAAAACCTACTTGAAAAAATTTGGTAAGCTAGACTTGTCTAAAAAAGAAGACTTAGAAAAATTAGAGTTCTCAGGCGTTATCCTAACAGGAAAATCTGAAAATTTTGCACAGCTGGAAGGTAAGGAGTGGATTTATGCATCAAGCATTGGAGCTTCTATACCAAATCAACCATACTACAAGTTGGACAAAGAATAAATTGATAAAAAAGGCGTAAAATGCTTGCAATTTGAAGAAAATTTGATAAAATAGTAAGGAAAGTTAGACTGTATTGCCTACTGTCTATCTATAAAATATATTTTATTGGAGGCTTTTACTCAAATGGCAAAAGAAAAATACGATCGTAGTAAACCACACGTTAACATCGGTACAATCGGACACGTTGACCATGGTAAAACTACCCTAACTGCAGCTATCACGACTGTACTTGCACGTCGTCTTCCAAGTTCAGTTAACCAACCAAAAGATTATTCATCTATTGATGCTGCTCCAGAAGAACGCGAACGCGGAATCACTATCAACACTGCACACGTTGAATACGAAACTGCTAAACGTCACTATGCTCACATCGACGCTCCAGGGCACGCGGACTACGTTAAAAACATGATCACTGGTGCTGCTCAAATGGACGGAGCTATCCTTGTAGTAGCTTCAACTGACGGACCAATGCCTCAAACTCGTGAACACATCCTTCTTTCACGCCAAGTAGGTGTTAAATACCTTATCGTCTTCATGAACAAAGTTGACTTGGTTGACGATGAAGAATTGCTTGAATTGGTTGAAATGGAAATCCGTGACCTTCTTTCAGAATACGATTTCCCAGGTGATGAAATCCCAGTTATCCAAGGTTCAGCTCTTAAAGCTCTTGAAGGTGATGAAAAATATGAAGACATCATCATGGAATTGATGGATACTGTTGATGAATACATTCCAGAACCAGAACGTGACACTGACAAACCATTGCTTCTTCCAGTCGAAGATGTATTCTCAATTACTGGACGTGGTACTGTTGCTTCAGGACGTATCGACCGTGGTACTGTTAAAGTCAACGACGAAGTTGAAATCGTTGGTATCCGTGACGAAATCCAAAAAGCAGTTGTTACTGGTGTTGAAATGTTCCGTAAACAATTGGACGAAGGTCTTGCTGGAGATAACGTAGGGGTTCTTCTTCGTGGTATCCAACGTGACGAAATCGAACGTGGACAAGTTCTTGCTAAACCAGGTTCAATTCATCCACACACTAAATTCAAAGGTGAAGTTTACATCCTTACTAAAGAAGAAGGTGGACGTCATACTCCATTCTTCAACAACTACCGTCCTCAATTCTACTTCCGTACTACAGACGTTACAGGTTCAATCGAACTTCCTGCAGGTACTGAAATGGTAATGCCTGGTGATAACGTAACAATCGACGTTGAATTGATCCACCCAATTGCCGTAGAACAAGGAACTACATTCTCTATCCGTGAAGGTGGACGTACTGTAGGTTCAGGTATGGTTACAGAAATCGAAGCTTAATTCAATTAAGTTCCCAGATGAACAATTAAAGTCAGACAAATGAGCTCCGCTGTTGCGGGGCTTTCTTTTTTATGATTTCATTCGACTCAGTCTTTATTTCTCTATTAAATTATGGTAAAATAATAGATGTAAATAAAAAAAGAAGAGGTATGTGAAATGTCACGTAAACCATTTATTGCTGGTAACTGGAAAATGAACAAAAATCCAGAAGAAGCTAAAGCTTTTGTAGAAGCAGTTGCAAGTAAACTTCCTTCATCTGATCTTGTTGAAGCAGGTATCGCAGCTCCTGCACTTGATTTGACGACAGTTCTTGCTGCAGCAAAAGGTTCAAATCTTAAAGTTGCTGCACAAAATACTTATTTTGAAGATGCTGGTGCATTTACTGGTGAAAATAGTCCCAAAGTTCTTTCTGAAATGGGTCTTGATTATGTTGTAATTGGTCACTCTGAACGTCGTGACTATTTCCATGAAACAGACGAAGATATCAACAAGAAAGCTCATGCTATCTTCCGCAACGGTCTTCTTCCAATCATCTGCTGTGGTGAATCTCTTGAAACTTACGAAGCTGGTAAAGCAGTGGAATTTGTAGGTGCTCAAGTATCTGCAGCCCTTACAGGATTGACAGCAGAACAAGTGTCTTCTCTTGTCATTGCTTACGAACCAATCTGGGCTATCGGTACTGGTAAATCAGCTACTCAAGACGATGCTCAAAAAATGTGTAAAGCAGTTCGTGATGTTGTAGCAGCTGACTTTGGTCAAGAAGTGGCTGACAAAGTACGTGTACAATACGGCGGCTCAGTAAAACCGAACAATGTAGCTGAATACATGGCATGTCCGGATGTTGACGGTGCCCTTGTTGGTGGAGCATCACTTGAAGCAGAAAGCTTCCTTGCATTGTTGGACTTTGTAAAATAATTCTTAAAAGAAATAGTTAGCTTGCCATATTTTATGGCAGGCTTATTTTAAAATGGAGAAATAAAATGAAAAAGAAAAGTTTATTTTATTTAGCAAGCACAGCTATTTTAATTGCAGCTAGTTCACATCAGGTTTTTGCTGATGAACCTGTAAAAACTTCTACGCCACAGCCGACAGTAGAAGTCAATAAACAAGAAGCTCATTCTTCAGTTGAACTCCAAACAAAAGAAGTAACTCAAACTGCTCCAATAAATCAAACAACTTCATCTTCTTCATCTAAAAATGAAGCAACTGCTTCATCAACCGCTTCAACTGAAGCTAAAGTTTCAGAAGAACAAAATGTTGTAAAAGAAAATTCGACAACTACAACTGAGACTAAAAAAGACAACAAGTCAACTTTTTTTGCTGCACAGAATAATCAAGCAACAGCTAGAAGTAATCCTGATGCACAAGTGAAAAAATCAACTTTTGTGGATGTCAGCAGTCATAATGGACATATCAGCAAAGAGGATTATCAACATTTAGCTGAAAAAGGGGTAAATGGGGTTGTTGTCAAATTAACAGAAGGAACGAGTTATAAAAATCCTTATGCGGCTTCTCAAACACAGAATGCACAAGCGGCAGGTATGCAAGTGTCGGCTTATGCTTTTTCTCATTATACTAATGAAGCAGAAGCAAGAGCAGAAGCGCGCTATTTTGCAGAGGAAGCAAGGCGATTGAACCTTCCTTCCTCAACTGTTATGGTAAATGATATTGAAGATTCTGATATGCGTCCGAATATCAATGCAACTACTCAAGCTTGGGCAGATGAAATGCGGCGTATGGGTTTTTCAAATTTGATGTACTATACAAGTGCAAGTTGGCTTGATCGAAATAATCTCAGAACGAAAGGACCAATCCAAACAGAGCAATTTGGCTTGGAGAATTTCTGGGTAGCACAATATCCAACTTCAAAATTAAGTGCAGATGATGCGAAAACACTGAAATATAATAGTGAAGCAGGTGCTTGGCAGTTTACTTCGCAAGCTGAACTACTACTTGGTCGTCATGTTTTTGACCAAAGCGTGGATTATACTGGACGATTTACGAATAAGGCAACTCCAAGCAATCGTGCTGTAAATCAGCCAATAAAGGGAAAAATCACGGTTCAAAACAAGAATCCTAACACGGGAACCTTTGATGTGATTGTGTCGGACGTTTCTGCTCCTTACGGCGTTCGTGAAGTGAAAGTACCGACCTGGTCTAATGTCAATGGTCAAGATGACATTATTTGGTATACAGCTGCTAAACAGGCTGATGGAACTTATAAAGTAACAGTAAGGGCAGTAGATCACAAATTTTCTACAGGACTCTATCACATTCACCTTTATTACATCCAAAATAATGGGAAGTTGGTTGGCGTAGGTGGAACAACTACCGAGCTTTCATTTGGACGACCTCAAGGAAAAGTGACCATTGCTAATAATAATCCAGACACAGGAACTTTTGATGTCCTTATTTCCAATGTTTCCAGTCCTTATGGCGTTCGTGAAGTGAAAGTTCCAACTTGGTCCAGCATCGGTGGTCAAGATGATATTATCTGGTATACTGCTAAGAAACAAGCCAATGGAACTTACAAAGTAACAGTTAAAGCGACTGATCATAAAAAATCAACTGGAGAGTATAATATTCATGTATATTATATCCAAGAAAATAATCAGTTGGTAGGAGTAACAGGGACAACGACAACAGTTTCGATTGCGCATCCTAAAGGTACTTTGACTATCACAAATAACAATCCAGACGCAGGAACTTTTGATGTGATTGTCTCAGGCGTTTCCAGTCCAGATGGTGTTCGTGAAGTGAAATTACCGACCTGGTCTAATGTAGATGGTCAAGATGATATTATCTGGTATACCGCTAAAAAACAAGCTGATGGAACGTATAAGACAACTGTCAAGGTAAGTGATCACAAATATTCAACAGGTCTATATAATGTTCATCTGTATTATATCCAAGACAATGGCAAAATCGTTGGAGTAGCAGGAACGCAAGTAATTGTATCTTTAGCAAGAGCAAAAGGCAATATTACAATTGCGAATAATAATCCTAACACAGGAACCTTTGATGTGATTGTTTCAGGTGTTTCTAGCCCTTACGGCGTTCGTGAAGTGAAATTACCGACCTGGTCTAATGTCAATGGTCAGGACGATATTATCTGGTACACTGCCACTAGACAGGCCAATGGAACTTACAAAACAACTGTCAAAGCGAGTGACCATAAAAGAAGCACAGGTTTGTACCATATTCATCTTTACTACATCCAAGGAAATGGTAAAATCGTTGGGATTGGTGGCACAACGACAGAAGTTTCAATTGCACGTCCAAAAGGTACATTAACAATTCAAAATAAAGATGCCAATAAAGGGACTTTTGAAGTAATTGTTTCCAACGTTTCTAATCCAGATGGTGTTCGTGAAGTGAAATTACCGACCTGGTCTAATGTCAATGGTCAGGACGATATTATCTGGTACACTGCCACTAGACAGACCAATGGAACTTATAAGGCATTCATTAAAGCAAGTGATCATAAGAATTCAACCGGTTTGTACTATATTCATTTGTACTATGTTCAAAACAATGGAACATTAATTGGAGTAGGCGGTACATCAACCAATGTGACAATTTCTGCGGAAAACCTTAAACCAACTGGAAAAATCACGATTCAAAATAATAATCCTAAAACAGGAACATTTGACGTGGTAGTGTCTAATGTTTCCAGTCCTTATGGTGTTCGTGAAGTGAAATTGCCAACTTGGTCTAGTGTGAATGGTCAAGATGACATCATTTGGTACACTGCTGCGAAACGATCAGACGGTACCTATAAGATAACTGTGAAAGTGAGTGACCATAAGAACTCAACCGGAGAATACAATATTCATTTGTATTACATTCAAAACAATGGTAAACTCGTTGGAGTGGCGGGCACCACAGTACAAGTTTCTAAAACGTCTTATCCGACACCATATTATTCTCAACGTGATAGTCGTTGGGCAAGACGAACTTATGGTGGCTATACGTTTGCTGCAACAGGCTGCGTTCCAACGACAGTCGCTATGGCAATTTCTGGTATTACAGGACAGACTGTTTTACCAACGACTGTGGCAGATTATCTCTATCATTCTACGAACGAATTTAATAAGAGAAGTTACGGAACAACGAGCCACGGAATTGTATTAGCAGCACGGCATTGGGGCCTAAAAACAGAGACTTTAGGGTCAACTGCAGCTGTGCGAGAAGCACTTGCTATGGGACACCATGTGCTTGGTGCAGTAGGAACCAGTATATTTGCAAATTATCCTGTTACGCATGAGCTAGTCATGAGGGGCTATAACAACGGAATGACTTACGTAATGGATCCGTATAATGCTAATAATAATGGCTATTATTCAGTAGATTATTTATTTAGAGTACGGAGTTTGGATCCAACTGATAATACAGAAGGTTCTCCGTTCATGACAATTAGATCGTAATGTTGTGTCTGCTCTGTGAGAACGAAGTTTCTGCCATTTTATCGGTTTAGTAATGAAAGGCTGAAACTACGAACTAAAAATTTTAAATGTTTAGTTCTGTCTTATTCTCTTTTTGATGAAAAGTAAGAAGCTCTATGATTTCTAAGGTTATTCCTATAGAAATCATAGAGCTTACTTGTTTTTGTTCGAATTTGTTTACTATTATTTTCCCAAACAAAATTGGCTGAAAAGTTGGCTAATGAGTTCATCAGGAGCGGCGTCACCTGTTATTTCACCAAGGATTTCCCAGGTCCGAGTCAGATCTACTTGCACTAAGTCAACAGGCATTCCTAAATCCAGTCCCTCATTGACAGCTTGGAGACTTTCGACAGCTTTTTCAATCAGAGAAATATGGCGAGCGTTAGAGAGATAAGTAGCGTCTTGTTCTACAATGCCTGCATTTTCAAAGAAAAGTTGGTTGATTCGTTCTTCGATTTTATCAATATTTTGATTTTGAAGAACAGAAATCTTGATAAAGTCATCGGGAAGCTGGTCAACTTCGATCTTCTCCTCTAAGTCAGTTTTATTGAGCAGCAAGATACGATTGGTGTCTTGACTGATTTCTAACAGTTTGCGATCTTGTTCTGTCAATGGCTCACTAGCATTTAACACAAGAAGTACAAGGTCAGCGTCTTGGAGCGCTTTTTTGGAACGCTCTACTCCGATTTGTTCGACAATATCATCTGTATCACGAATACCCGCAGTATCAATCAACTTGAGTGGCACTCCGTTGATGTTGACATATTCTTCAATGACATCGCGAGTGGTTCCAGCAATGTCCGTTACAATAGCCTTATCTTCACGGAGCAAGTTGTTAAGGAGACTAGATTTTCCGACATTAGGGCGACCAATAATAGCAGTCGAAATTCCTTCGCGTAGAATCTTACCGCGGCGAGCTGTTTTTAAAAGTTGAGTCAGCAGTTTTTCAAATTCAGCAGTTTTTTCACGCAACAGTTTGGTAGTCATTTCCTCAACGTCATCATATTCTGGATAGTCAATATTGACCTCGACTTGAGCTAGTGTGTTAAGAATTTCCTGACGTGTGTTGTTGATGAGGTCGGACAGAGAACCGTCCAGTTGCTTGACGGCGATATTCATGGCTTTGTCCGTTTTTGCCCGAATAATGTCCATGATAGCCTCTGCTTGCGTCAAATCCACACGTCCATTGAGAAAGGCGCGCTTGGTAAATTCACCAGGTTCTGCCATTCTGGCACCTTCGCGAATAGCTAATTGGAGAATTTCGTTGGTCACAGCGATTCCACCGTGGGTGTTAATCTCAATCACGTCTTCGCGCGTGAAGGTTTTAGGAGAACGCATAGCTCCAATCATAACTTCATCTAAGATTTCGTTTTTTTCTGGGTCAATAATGTGCCCATAATTTAGTGTGTGACTGGCAACGGTACTCAGATCTTTTCCTTTGAAGATTTTTTGAGCAATGGCAAAGCTGTTCGTCCCGCTCAGTCTAACAATGCCGATAGCTCCTTCACCAAGAGGAGTGGAAATGGCAGCAATCGTATCAAATTCTTTGGTTATCATCAATTTAATCCTTATAATGTGTTTATGCAATCTATATTCATTGTAACGCAAAACAAGGTTAGTCGCAAGGTTTTTACATGCTATTTTTGTTCAAATAAGTTCATCATCTCTCTTTAATACAATAAAATAAATTTTAAGAAAGGTTCAATCATCATTCGCTTATTCGTTTGATATATCAAATTATAACGGAGAAAATTTGGAATTTTTGGTGTCTTATAATCAAGAAAAATAGAATATTCGGATTTTAGAATGTTTGTAAAAAAGGGATCATTTAAAAAGAAAGTGGTTTCATTTTTGGGGTGCTAAAGTTGGCAAATCATGGTATACTAGAAGCAGATTGAATAAAGGAGCAAAAATGGAAAACCTCAAAAAAATGGCAGGAATCAAAGCTGCAGAATATGTGAAAGACGGTATGGTAGTTGGTTTAGGAACGGGTTCGACTGCCTATTATTTTGTGGAAGAAGTTGGACGGCGTATCAAGGAAGAAGGACTGAAAATAACAGCAGTTACAACTTCAAGCACGACGAGTGAACAAGCTCGGCGTTTAGATATTCCTTTGAAATCAATTGATGAAGTAGATGAAGTAGACGTGACCGTTGACGGAGCTGATGAGGTGGATACTGACTTCAACGGTATCAAAGGCGGTGGCGGCGCTCTGCTTATGGAAAAAGTTGTCGCAACTCCAACCAAAACCTACATTTGGGTAGTTGATGAAAGTAAAATGGTTGGTAAACTAGGTGCTTTCAAATTACCGGTAGAAGTCGTACAATACGGAGCAGAACAGCTTTTCCGTCGTTTTGAACATGCAGGCTATAAACCGTCATTTCGTGAAAAAAATGGGAAGCGCTATGTCACGGATATGCAGAATTTCATTATCGATCTTGACTTAGGCGTGATTGAAAATCCAGTCGAATTTGGGCAAAAGCTAGATCATGTAGTCGGTGTGGTAGAACATGGACTCTTTAATCAAATGGTGGATATGGTCATTGTTGCTGGAAGAAACGGCGTGCAAATTTTAAAATCAACCAAATCAAAAGGAGAATAGAATTTTATGTCACATGTTATTATATTTATGTCATTGTCATGGATTCGGTCCGAATTAGTATTGCACTAAATGCTGTTCAAAAAGAACAAGAAAGATTAGAATATGCTCTTGAGAGTGGGATGTAATTGTGTCATTCAGCATTTTTCGAGTGAAAATTAAAAAAGATATAAAAGGATAAAGATATGAATTTAATGGATAAAATTAACGAAACAGCACAGTTTTTAAAAGATAAAGGAATTACTGCACCAGAATTTGGTTTGATTCTCGGTTCTGGTTTGGGAGAATTAGCTGGTGAGATTGAAAATGCTGTCAGCATTGACTATGCAGGCATTCCAAATTGGGGTCGCTCAACGGTGGTTGGGCATGCTGGAAAATTGGTTTATGGCGACTTAGCAGGTCGGAAAGTACTGGCTTTGCAAGGACGTTTTCATTTTTACGAAGGAAATCCAATGGAAGTAGTGACTTTCCCAGTCCGTGTAATGAAAGCGCTAGGCTGTGAAGGTGTCATTGTTACCAATGCCGCTGGAGGGATTGGATATGGTCCAGGGACGTTAATGGCTATTTCAGACCATATCAATCTGACGGGGCAAAATCCTTTGATTGGAGCGAATTTGGATGAATTTGGTCCACGCTTCCCAGATATGTCTGATGCTTATACAAAAGCTTACCGTGAAAAAGCCCACACCGTAGCAGAAAAATTAGGCATTGAATTGAAAGAAGGAGTTTATCTGGGTGTGACGGGACCAACGTATGAAACACCAGCAGAAATCCGTGCTTTCCAAACATTAGGCGCAAGTGCTGTTGGTATGTCAACTGTTCCGGAAGCAATTGTGGCAGCTCACTCAGGCTTGAAGGTATTGGGAATTTCAGCTATTACAAACTTTGCAGCTGGTTTTCAAAGCGAGCTAAACCACGAAGAAGTCGTAGAAGTGACAGAACGTATCAAGGA